>CAZDJE010000077.1:0-18956 GCA_964505715.1 uncultured Desulfocapsa sp.
GCACTTGATGCAGCGATCTTCATTTACCCTAAAATTCAACATATTTAAATTCCCTTAGCTATTTTAACTCTAAGTTAACAATTTGTGCTGGTACAACATTGGACACCTATTGCTTTCCTCTTGGTTGTCTTTTTCTCCCAAAACTCTTTTTCCATCCCTCTATGAATTTCTTTTAAAATGGAAAGAAATCCTGGATATGAGGAAAGGTCGCTTCTCTTTTTCAGAAGGCATTCGTTTAGCCTTAATCACTAACTTGCTCTTCATACTAATGAAATCGCAATCAAGATGGGGGGTGGATAATGAATGATCTGTTACGAAATAATAGCCATAGGGTACCACAAACCAGGCCTACAGCTATTTGAAGATGACCCAGGTTGCTAACAAGGGTATCTGGCCTTAGTGTGACCAGCTGCATCCCCATACTTCCCATGAACATAGCAAAAAAATTAATGAGGGCTGCTGCTGATCCCGAGTCATCCTGCTGTTGTTCCAGCATTAAATGTGTTCCAGGGACCCGAACAGTGATTACCGCCATTGTGACTGGGCCAACCGATAAAGCAAGTAACCAGGGTGATATGTGGCCAAAGACGGAAACAACAACTCCGCAAACAGTCATCACAGCAAAGCATCCAGAGATTATTGATGTTGCTCCGATATATTTTCTTAATCTCATATAAAGTGCAGGGCCGATCATTGCACAGGCAGCATTGAAAGAAAAAAAGAGACTAAATTGTCCTTCAGTCAAGCCAAATTCATCGATGTAGATATAAGAAGCAGAAGCCAGGAAAGCCATGAGAGCAATCTGAACCGTTGAGAAGATAAGTAGTAACGAAGAAAATCCCATATTTTTTAAGACCACAAACAATCTGAGCCACGAGTCGATTACTGAACCAGAGAATTTACCAGTTAGTGTTTCGTTGAAAAGGAGTCCTCTAAAAATGGCTATGCTCCCAATGGCGGCTAACATGAGAAAAATAGTTCTCCATGAAGTATATTTCAACAGCAACGCACCAAGAACAGGAGCAATTAGAGGTGCAATAATTACCATGGACATGATGGTAGCCATGACCTTTTCACGCTCTTTACCACTATATAGATCCTTTACCATGGCTGTGGCCACCACTGTCCCAGCACTTCCTCCCAGTGCCTGGATGATCCGACCGGCGATAAGCTGTTCTACATTTTGGCTGAAAGCACAAAATACACTGGCTACCACGTATACTGTCAACCCTGAGAGAAGGATTGGTTTTCTTCCGAATTTTTCGCTCAATGGCCCCCAGAACAGCAACCCTACAGCAAAAAAAAGAAAGAACAGACTCAATGTCAGGTTAACATTGGATTGGGTAGTATTAAGTGCCTCTACCATCTTCGGGAGTGCAGGAAGATAGAGAACCGTAGAGAGAGGTGGAAAGGCGCTGATTAGAGCAAGAAAGGGCAGTGCTCCCTTTCTTTTTGATTTATCTTGGTGGCTAGACAATGTGTTTTCCTTTTGTTCTTTTTTTAAGCTCAACTGTGGATAGAGACTTTTTTAACGTAGTTACGAATTCTTTACCGCTACTTACCTGCCAATACCTCTACACGTGCCCATAGAAGAATTAATACCGCTGGTGTCGATGGTGGTCATGCGCGCGATCACACCGGGTTCGTTGGAGCACAACACTTCCAATCCCACAAACATTTGTTCAAAATTGAGCTACAGCTTTTTTGGAATCAAGAGCGGCTTGGCGATTATATTTTTTGATGTCAAAATCATTGTTACTTTGAGCAAGTTTGAGCAGTGGTGTGCGTCTTTGTTTCTTCTGTTGTTTGTCGGTCTGTTGACATTGGGTTGTCCTATTTGCTGAAATGTTTGTTCATTTTGTTGATTATGATTTGGTATGTTGTTTAAAGCCTGAGATGATAGTTTTTAAAGAAGTGAACATTTGTGCCACCTCACTCTCATTAAGTCCCAAACCGATATTCTTGATGTTTTCCATGTTGATGGGAGAAAATCCTTAATGAACGTTCTGTCTTGATCGGTGAGGCGAATGTTTACCTTTCGTCTGTCTCCTAGATTGGCGCATCGTTCAACTAAATCGTCCTTTTCCAAGGTATCCAGTACTCCTGACATAGCTGCTAAGGAAATAGGATAAAATGGCTGTAGTTCGGAAATGCTTTCCCCGCCTGGAGAATCTGACAGAAGCAGTCTCATTAGGATAAAATATCGCCCTTTTGACGTGCCCGGACTCTTGAAATAGGCATCACTCACCACAACAACCCGATGCAGAAGAAGCATCGTCTCAACAAATTTCATCATGGGTACAACATCTTGATTGGGCATGATCTCTTCAAATTTCGTAAGATATTGTTTCATCTCAGAAAGGTTGTTGAATTCATTTTGAGCCATGATTTTTTTTTCTAAATGACGATATTTAGTTAGGCGTGTAATAGTTAGGTGCGTAAATAATGTAACAACACAAAACTTGCAACCGGTAGTTTGAGATAGTAACTTTAGGAAAGTTGAGGCTGAATTCTTACGGGAGGACACGTTAGTGGCTGAAGTCACTGAGTGGTGTTCTTGAGGGACTTATGTTTTCCTTTTTACATTATTTCCCTATTCCCAAGAAGATAGCTATTGCGGGAAGAGGGATAATAAAAAAAACAATGTATTCAAGAGATTGCCAGAACCAAGGTCTCTTTTTGCTCACAATGCTAATTGTTGAGCTTACCAGCTCTTCGTCTGAAAGAAACAACACTGAGGGTGTAGAGAGAAAAAAACGATGAAAAAATATCAATCGAGTTGGCTCTTGTCATTCATCCTATGTATTTCGTGCGGTTGCACAATGGTCGGTCCCGATTACCAACGGCCTGATGTTGCACAGCAACATGGCAATGGATGGATGGATAGGCCGGATAGTGGAGAGCGGACTTCTATTACGATGGAAGCTCCTGCGGTAAACTGGTGGGAACAGTTCGATGATCCTGAGCTAACAAGGCTTGTGTTTGAAGTGGTTGAGAGAAATCTTGATCTTGCCAAAGCAAAAGAGCGCATTGTGGAGGCGGGACTCAGGCGTCGTTTGGCGGGTGCTGATCGGTATCCTTACCTTAATCTTGATGGAAAAATAGTCCACGCTGGGACCGGTGAAAAAGCAGTTAGTTTTCAAGGCCCATCCCCCGGCGAAGAAGCGACACTCTTTTCCGTAGGTGGTTTTGCCGGGTGGGAACTGGATCTATGGGGGCGGGTTGCACGACTTATGGAGACTGCGGATCGCAGTTACGAAGCAGAGTTGGAAACATATCGTTCTGTTGCGGTTTCCCTCACCGCTGAGGTGGTTTTAGCCTATATTGATGTACGTACCTTTGAGGAGCGGCTGCGAGCTCTTGGAAAAAACATTGCACTGCTGACGAAATCCCTTGAGTTGGTAGAACTGAGATACCGGACGGGTACATCCACCGAGCTTGACGTGAAACAGATAAGGCGTCAGTTGAATCAAACCAGTGCCCTTGGTCCTGAATTCCGCCGTTCACTGTCAGTTGCTGCAAACAGAATAGCGATTCTTATTGGTGTGGTTCCTGCGGAAAATCATCTTGCAGATGGCACACTCATGGATGTTCCGGATATGGTGGGGGTAGGGTTTCCGGTGGATCTTTTGACAAGGCGGGCAGATGTACGTCGACTGGAAAGGCAGTATGCAGCGGCGGTAGCAACAATTGGATCGGCGGAGGCGGATAAATATCCACGGCTATCTATTACCGGCTCCATCTATCTTCAGACCACCGATCTGGGGACTCTGTTCCAGCCGGAATCGATTATCTATTCCCTGGGGCCGCAATTTTCTTTTCCACTCTTTGACGGTAGCAGGCTGCAGACCAAGGTTGAAATTCGTGAGTCCCAGGCAGAGCAGGCCCGTTTGCAACTGGAAAGCGCTCTGTTGACTGCTGTGGGTGAGGTCGAAAAAAGTGTTATTGGTGTCGTCCATAATCAGGAACGAGTTGGTTTCTTAAGGGCTGCCGTAAAGAATGCGACCCGGTCCGTGGAGCTAGCTGATCAACTCTATCAGGTCGGTCTTGACAGTCTTTTCCAGCTGATCGATGCGCAGCGTGAACAGATAAAAGCCGAGGACGAACTGATTATGGCTAAACAAGTTGAACTTGGTGAGATCGTAAGACTGTACCGTGCCCTAGGTGGTGGATGGGATATCTTTGGCAGGGAAAGTATAACGAAGAGAGCAGAAGGAGAGGGAAGTGATGACTAAAGGTGTACGGGTAATAATTCTGCTGCTGATTCTCGGAGTGGGTGGTGGTGTCTACTATTGGAAATATACCTCGGGACAACATATACCCGGTAATACTGTTACCCTATACGGAAATATAGATCTCAGGACGGTGCAGCTTTCGTTTAATGAGCAGGAGTTGATCAAAGAGATCCTCGTAGATGAGGGTGACATGGTCAAAAAAAACCAGGTTCTTGCTACACTTAGGGATAAGAAACTTCTTGCACAGTTGCAGGAGGCAGAGGCGATGGTAGCTGCCCAGGAGGAGGACCTTCGGATGCTGGTTGCAGGAACCAGACCTCAGGAAATCAACAAGATAGCGGCCCAGCGTGAGGCGGCAAAGGTCAGGGTCGCAAATGCTGAACGATTTAATAAAAGACTCCAGATAACCTCCGGAACAGGCGCTAGCACTATTCAGGATCTTGATAATGCCAAAGCAGAACTGGATATTGCAAAGGCCGACTTGAATGTGGCCAAGGAATCGCTAGCCCTTGCCAAAGAGGGATTTAGGGAAGAGAAGATAGCTGGGGCCAAAGCACTTCTAAAGGCCAGACAGGCCGCCGTTTCCTTTCTTCAAGAGCGTTTAAATAATACTGTTCTTTACGCACCTGCCTCGGGAGTCATAGAGAGCAGGATAATGGAGCCCGGCGAGTTGGCGGCACCGGGACGTACTGTTTTCTCCCTTGCCCTTATGGCACCAAAATGGGTTCGTGCCTATCTGCCGGAACCTGATCTTGGTTTTGTCGCCCAGGGCATGGAGGCTATTGTCTCTAGTGATTCATTTCCAAAAGAGTCCTTTACCGGCAAGGTCGGTTTTATCTCCCCTGCCGCAGAATTCACCCCCAAATTTATACAGACCACCGAACTGCGTACCCAGTTGGTGTATGAAATCCGAATTTGGCTCGATGATCCGGACAACCGGCTTCGGCTCGGAATGCCTGTTACCGTGGTTTTGAAAAAACGTGGAACAAGCGATACAGACATTATCGTCAAACCAAAAGTTGTGGACAATCAGGGATAGTATGGATTGCAGATGGATGCAGTGATGCAAAGAGTCGAACATGTTTCAGAAGCATATAGTGTACTTGAAGCGTGCGATCTCAGCATGGAGTTTCACCCTAAGGGCGAGAAGATTGTACGAGCACTCTCGGATATCTCCTTTTCGGCAGGTTCCGGTAAGGTAACAGGAATTATCGGACCGGATGGTGCAGGCAAGACAACCTTGCTGCGACTCGCTGCAGGGCTTTTAGTACCTGCAGCTGGAAAACTTAAGGTTCTGGGACTTGATGTGGTTCGTGAGATTGATAATTTACGCAGCCGTATTGGCTATATGCCACAGCAGTTTGGTCTTTATGAAGATTTAACGGTGGCTGAGAATTTGAGCTTTCACGCGGATCTGAAATCTGTTCCCCGAAATGAGAGGCCTAGGCGGTACAAAAAACTCCTTGATATGACAGGTCTCGCCCCTTTTACAAACCGCAGAGCAGGTCGCCTTTCCGGAGGGATGAAACAGAAGCTGGGGCTAGCCTGCTGCCTGATTAAAACCCCTGAGATACTTCTCCTTGATGAGCCTACGGTGGGAGTTGATCCAGTTTCAAGGCGTGATCTCTGGACTATTATTAGTGAACTGGTTCGAGAAGATGGGATTGGTGTTGTTGTTGCCACTGCCTATCTTGATGAGGCCGACCGGTGCGACCGGGTCGTCTTGCTCCATCAAGGAGAGATTATTGAGATGGGTGCTCCGTCTTGCTTTACAACAGGACTTGAAAACAGGGTTTTTCTGGCCAGCGACAGAGGCGGAATCGGGGTTAGGGAACTACAGCGACAGCTCTACGGACGTCCTGACGTGATTGATGCTACCATTCGTTCCGGAAAAGTACGGATTGTGGTGAAGGATACATCCTCCTCCAGAGAGCTACTTAAATCATTACCAGCGGGAATTGAAATAAATCTCGTCGCTCCCGTCTTTGAAGATGGATTTATGGACAAAATGGCTGGACGTCTGGAGGATCAGGCCGTTGTTGTTTCATCTGAAGGTACCGCGAAACAAAAAACGGATACCAGGGAAGTAGTTGTCTCGGTCTCAGGGCTTGTGAAAAAGTTTGGAGATTTTACTGCGGTGGAGGATATCACATTCCAGGTGCGCCGGGGAGAGATCTTCGGATTACTCGGTTCAAATGGTGCCGGTAAAACAACAACTTTTCGTATGTTATGCGGCCTCCTGCCAGTAACCATGGGTGAGGTTGAGGTGGCTGGATACAATCTCCGAACTTCGCCTGCCACAGCCAGGGCCCGCCTTGGTTATATGGCCCAGAAATTTTCTCTGTATCGTCAGTTCTCCGTAATCCAGAATTTAAAATTTTACGGTAAGGCGTACGGTCTGTCCGGGAAAAAATTAAAAGAACGAATCGATTGGGCCATGCAGGAGTTTGATTTGGCCGACTGGGCAAAACTCCAGGCGGGAAATCTTCCAGGAGGATATCGTCAGCGGCTTGCCATGGCTGTTGCCATGGTACATGAGCCGGATATCCTATTCCTCGACGAGCCTACCTCGGGTGCTGACCCTCTTGCGAGAAGGGAATTCTGGCTGCGGATTAATGGGTTTTCAAGAGACGGTGTCACCATAATTGTCACCACCCATTTTATGGAGGAAGCTGAATTCTGTGACCATATGCTGATAATGTCCCAGGGCAAAAAACTTGCCGCGGGACGGCCTGAAGAAATCAGGGGTATGGCTGTTACGGCCGACAATCCGGATCCGACGGTGGAAGACGCCTTTATAGCCTTGACAGATACCAACCTTCAAGTGGATGTAGGAGGCGATAATGATTGAGAGAGGTAGCAGCCGCATGCGTTTGTCGGGGTTTTTAAAAAAAGAAACCATCCAAATTATTCGGGACCCGTCCAGTCTTCTCCTCGGAATTGTGATGCCGGTAGTTCTGCTCCTTATTTTTGGATACGGGGTTTCCCTCGACCCGAAAAATGTACCTGTTGCAATGGTACTTGAGGATAGCGGTCCCGAAGCAAGGGAACTCGCCGCTCGTTTTAAACTCTCTCCCTATTTTAAGCCACAAAGTGTCTATTCGGTGGCTGAGGCAAAAGAGCTGGTGAATTCAGGAAATGTTGATGGCATTCTGATCATTCGTTCCGATTTTTCCACACAGCTTGCAAAAGAATTTCGGGCAGAAGTGCAGCTCATATTAAATGGGATGGATGCCAATCGTGCTCGATTGATCCAGGGCTATGGTCAGGGAACCATAGGTAAATGGCTTGAAGTACGAAGGGCAAGGGGGAAAAGTGGCGTTCTTCCGCCCATTATCGTTGAGCAGCGAATCTGGTTCAATGAATCGGCTGACTCCACCAACTTCCTGGTGCCCGGTCTGTTAACCCTGATTATGACCCTGATAGGAACCCTTTTGACCGCACTTGTTGTAGCGCGGGAATGGGAGAGAGGCACTATGGAGGCGTTGCTGGCAACACCTCTTACCCCAGGAGAAATACTGCTTGGTAAGATCATTCCCTATTTCATCCTTGGTATGATGGGAATGCTCCTGTCGGTTACTCTTGGAGTCTTTCTCTTCGATGTACCCCTTCGCGGTTCCCTGATATTGTTAATAGCCTTGAGTGGACTATTTTTACTCGCCTCTCTAGGTCTTGGTCTCCTTATTTCTTCTGCAACCCGGGTCCAGTTTGTGGCGGCAATGGTTTCAGTTATAGTAGGTTTTCTTCCCGCATTTTTCCTCTCAGGCCTTCTGTTTGATTTGGAAAGTACACCAAAACTGGTGCAAATTATCAGTTATATTATTCCCGCCCGTTATTTTGTGATCATCAGTCAGACCCTTTTTCTTGCAGGAAATATCTGGTCGACAATTCTTCCAGCTGCTGGACTGCTGGCTGTAATGGCAATTGTCCTCCTAGGAGCAACAAAAAAGAAACTCGTCCGGAGGCTCCCCCAGTAATGAGCAGTCTAAAAAGGATAATCACGCTGATTCTCAAGGAATTTGGTATGGTACTACGAGACCCCAAAAGTCGGATCGTGGTGATTGTACCGCCTATTCTCCAGTTTTTTGTATTTGGTTTTGCCGCAACTTATGACCTCACCGATATACGGTATGCGGTGTTAGATCAGTCCCGTACCGAACAGTCTCGTGCGCTTCTGGCTCGTTTTGAAGGATCGGTGAATTTCAGATTGGTATCAACTCTTTCCTCTGATAAACAGATAGTGGAAATGATCGATGGTGAGAAGGCTCGTCTAGTCATTAACATCCCCGCTGATTTCAGTGAGAAATTGGTCAGGGGGGAACAGGCAGTAGTCCAGGTGATAGCAGATGGCCGCAACTCAAATGTGGCCGCCATCGCCCTTGGCTACGTCAACTCAATTGTCCAGCAACAAGCGAGTAGCTTTGCAAAGACAAGGGGGCAACTGCTGACTGAACCCTCAATTAAGTTGGTCAACAGAGCCTGGTTCAACGAGAATCTTGTTAGCCGCTGGTATATTGTTTCTGCCCTTGGGGGCGTCATATCTATGCTTATTGTAATGATACTCTCGTCCCTTTCCGTTGCGCGGGAAAGGGAGTTCGGAACCTTTGACCAACTCCTGGTGGCACCTTTCAGGCCTTTTGAAATCCTTATAGGCAAGGCGATACCGCCCATAGTATTCGGTTTGTTCGACGCGCTCCTGCTTTCTGGGGCGGCCGTTTTATTCTTTAAAATTCCCTTCCACGGCACAGTTGCGGCCCTTGTTGTCATCCTTACCGTTTTTGTGGTCGCCGTGGTTGGGATGGGACTTTTTGTATCATCCCTTTCAAAGACAATGCAGCAGGCGCTGCTCGGTTCCTTTGTTGTTTTTATGCCCGCAGTGATCCTGGGTGGCTTTACCACCCCCATCGAAAACATGCCGGAGTTGCTTCAGATAGCAACGTACATAAACCCACTACGCTACGTTGTGTATGGTCTTAGACAGATTTTTCTTGCCGGTGGCGATCTTCATTCAGTCTGGCCCCAGATTTGGCCCATGGCTTGTATAGCTGCTGTTACCCTGCCTATTGCAGGTTGGTTGTTCAGGCGCCAGACTAGTTGACATCCACTTATTGTTTTTATTATGTTGCCGTGTTCAGTTCGACGAGTGGTAACAACCGTACATCTTCTATTGCTACCGTTCTATGTCCCAAGCCTGCCGAGATCCCATTGGTCTTCTTGCGGCCCGATAAGGTTTTTACCGCCTTCGCCTAAAAATAGAAGATCACCACCACTCTCCTTGATGGATGTTTGATTGGTAAAGTATCTGTCAGGGACCTACTAATGCCAAGTAATAGTATTTGGGCATAAAAAATTTTTATAAAGGTCTGCAGAATTACAGTCCTATTTTTTTACATTGATGGGCTTCCTGACCTTAGACTAGCCTTCTGGGTTTCCGGCCATCCATGCTTTATCAAGTTCTTCCATGTCGACGTTCAGGTCGAGTGTCATTAACTTCTCAAGATCTGCATTATGCTTTTGATACATTGAAATATATTTATCCACATCTTCACGATTAGTTTTGTATAATTCAGGTAGCATCTCTTCATCATTCTTTCGAAAAAGAAGAGCTAATCTGTGTACTTCATACGGGTCTCTTCCTAGAAGTTTTAGTGCATCTTTGCCAAGTTCTATAGCACTCCCAAATGGTTCCCTACGTATTTGGGTAATTCCAAGATCCATCAGTGCATAAGCAGATGAACGATCTGAGGCATTAGCTGCAATTTTGAGGTGTGGGTAGTGTTTTGTCGCCAATTGAACCAACTCTCTTGCTTTATCTATATCACCAATAGTGATTATAAGAAGTTCAGCTTCAGAAGCCCCTGCAGCTTCAAGGAGATCAAGCCGTGTGATGTCCCCGTAATATACCTCAAATCCGAATTTCCGGAGAAAATCTACATTGGTCGGATCATGATCAAGAATGACCGGCTTGATGCCAGCTGAGATAAGAAAACGACCGAGATCGGTCCCGAGGCGGCCAAATCCTGCCAGAATGACCTTATGTCCACTCTTGTTTATCGCATCTGCCTCACGGCTGGTTTCTTCATCTCCCTGGCGGGCTGTATTGAATCTGTCATGGGCCATGAAAAGCAGCGGTGCAAGAAACATGGAGATTGCAACTGCTGAAATAAGGGGTTCAATGGTTTCGGTTGGTAACACACCGTTAACTTTTGAAAATTGAAAGAGGACAAATGCAAATTCCCCACCCTGTGCAAGAGCAAGAGCAAAGAGCGAACGTTCTTTTTTTGCAATTTTAAAGATGAAACCAGTAATGATAAGAACGACCCATTTAAAACCAATGAGCGCCGCTGTAATTCCAGCGATCAACAGAATCTTTTCTCCGATCAGTGTAAAGTTAAGACTGGCCCCGATGGAAATGAAAAATATTCCCAGTAATAATCCCTTAAAAGGTGCTATGTCGCTTTCAAGTTCATGGCGATATTCACTGTCTGCGAGAACGACGCCGGCAAGAAAGGTTCCAAGGGCAGGAGAAAGACCAACTGCTGTCATGAGCAGTGATATACCAACGACAAGCGCGAGAGCGGCAGCAACAAAGATCTCCCTGACGCGTGTAGCTGCAATAGCCCTGAATATTGGTTTGCTGGCAAATTTACCAAGAAAGAAAATAGAAAAAATTGCAAACAGCGTAACACTAACCTGCATATATCCTGGTAATGAACCGATATCAAAAAAAACTGACTCACTGTGACCGTCCTCATGCATGGTCACAGTTGCCAGAAGGGGCAAAACCGCAAGGATTGGAATGACTGCCAGATCCTGAAATAGAAGAACGGAAAAAACAGATTTCCCGGCCGAGGTATTCATCAGCCCCTTTTCCCGCAGGGTTTGTAAGACTATGGCTGTGGAAGAAAGGGAGAGGATAAGACCGATAGCGACCCCCTGTTGCCATGGCAGAAAGATAATGGCTATACCACCGATGATAACACTGGATAGAACAACTTGTATTCCACCCATCCCTAATATTGGTGTACGCATCTGCCAAAGCATTGATGGTTTGAGCTCGAGACCGACAAGGAAAAGCATCATTACAACGCCAAACTCAGTAAAATGCATGACTTCTTCAATATCACCAATAAGAGAGAGGCAAAAAGGTCCGATGATGATACCTGCAATGAGGTATCCGAGCACTGAACCAAGACCTAACTTTTTGGCAACCGGAACGGCAATGGACGCTGCAGTCAGGAAAATGAAGAGCTGAAGGAGGAAGTGTTCCATCTTTATGGCCTCCTGATCGTTGAGTTTAGGTCACTGTTAATATATTTGCCCATTCGTGCTTTTTCGATATTCAGTGTTGCGTCCCTCAGGGCAATAACAGTACGGCGATAGTCTTCTGCATGTGCGTTTATTTTTTCGTCAGGCAACCCTTTATGAATGCCGAGAACGGTGAATGGGGGGAGCCAGGTCATGCTGCATAACTTTGCTGTAGCACGATAGGGAGAGGTGATTTCACCAATCGTAAAAGTAACAAAACCATCTTTTTGGTAGACGGAGTCGTCACCACCTGCCGTGATAGCCTGCAGGAAAAGCTTTCCTTTGAGTGCCATGCCCTCTGAGCCATAGGCCCAACCATGCTGCAGTACCAGATCAAGCCATTCTTTCATAATTGCAGGCGTTGAGTACCAATACAGTGGGTGTTGAAAAATGATGACATCATGATTTTCACAGAGGTTTTGTTCTCTTTTTACATCGATTAAAAAATCCGGATAGGTGGCATAAAGATCATTAAAGGTGACGCCTTCAAGACCTTCAACAGCAGTACGAAGAGCCGCATTAATTTTTGAGCGTGCTATCGCTGGATGGGCAAAGTTAATGAGGACTTTATTCATGATCATTTCTTCTCAAAAGTTGCTGTTGTTTAGTCTGCATAATTCGGGGTAGCGACATCTCCACCGGCGGAAAAATAAAATTTTTAGGTAGACCCGGCTATCCTTGCATCACGACGTGGTGTATCTCCCGTACTCTTATAGTCAAATACTCAGATACCCATAATGCATTTGTTATATTTATCTCAGCTACTGCATAATACTTCATGGTTCCACCTTTCTCATCAGGATAGAACTAAATAGCACCTATCGAATGGACTCCATCTACCATGCAAAGGTTGGTAGTACTTATTTTTTGCAGATCAGATTAGTGGCAATTGCACGCTCTAGGTTTTTTAGAGACAGTCCTTGTGATTTTGGTAATCTTCCCTTATTGGGTATAACATTATTGCCGTGATCGCCCCAATAGTAAGTGTCAAAAGCTTTCATGTTGATCTTTATTTCCGGGCTATGGTGATGTTGCTTGTCTTACGGCCGGCAAGGCCTGGGCAAATAAGATGTTTATAGAACTCAGCATGTGACACGTGAAGGGTGTTGTCTTACCTCTGCTTTATCAGTATTGCTCAAGCGATGGGGCTTGAAGTGAAATGAGTGCCGGCAGATGAAGCATATCATGACAAAGATGGTTCTTTGTATGATCAGACTGGTGCAATTGTTACAACCCCACCTTCGTCAAAAGTATGAACATCTGAAAAAAATAGATGGTATGAGCAGAGCAGGATTCTGTAATGCTTCCTGTAAGATTCTCATGCTTTGTGTAGGGTTTGAAAACCAAATCTACGAATATAAATGCGGGGCAAGGCCAGAAGAATGTTCGCATTCTGATATGTGTCCACAGTATCGCGCTATCCTCTGTGACAGTGGTTATTTCAGCATATACCGTATGAAACTGAGCAAATAAGACTGGCTCATAACGGGTCGGTTTGACAGGTATTATGATTTTAATGATACCCCGACGCACAGAACCGCATATCTTTATGAATATACGCCACAAAACCTGGAGAACTTATCAGAGCTGACTGGTTCCTGGGCTACGATACCGCAGTATTAGATTACATTGGAGTATGGGGCGTTGCTGATGAAGCCCCAATTCCAGAATCTGCAACAATGCTCATCTTCGTTACTGGTTTAGTGGGGCTTGCAGGCTCCAGACTTCGCAAGAAGAAAAAGTAATTCACTCCTGAGAAGCTTCTATTTCAAAGGCAGTGTCACTCTGTTTATTCTGCCTTTTCTGTTTCCATCCTCTGCTGTTAATGGCCAGTGATACTTTTTGACGTTTAGGGTAAATCTAAATCATTACAATACTTCATTGCTTATTTGATGTCTTGATTCTCCATAAAAAATCTTCCCTCACCAAAACTGGCAATCTGGCCTTGTCAGGAAGCACTTTTAAGCCTTGATATCTTTGAGGTTTCTTGTATTACCAGTGCAGATTCCTTCCATATAGAAGGCACTCGATACTGTCGTGGTCTCTTTCACGTTGCTTCACACATTTTTTTTCAGTATAATTTTATAAAAGGCGTGTTGAGTCGCAGACATGATAATATTTTGAAGTAGGAAGCGTACACTTTGTATTTCAATTAATACTAAACAAGTCGTTTTGGATAATGTGAAAATCCTGGAATATTCGTCATATACCTGCAAGGAGCACAAGAAAGTTTGTTCAAAAATACAGTTAAGCCAAATGCAGACTCGTCCCCCTTATCGTGTGAGGTTTTCCCATGGATAAATTAGAGAAAATAGTTTCACATTCACGGGATGGCGTCGGCCCGATGCGTACTGAGCGCCACCACCTGATTTGTTCTTTGTTTGAGGAATACATCGAAATGTACGCTTCGCGTGATGATCGATTAACCTCACACTTTAGCGATAATTTTAGTGGCTACGCCGGTAGCAGTGATGTTCTTATTACAGATAAGGCGGAGTGGCTGCGGATTACACGGCAAGATTTTGCACAAATACCTGAGCGAATAGACATTGAAATGTTGGATTTGTCATTACAAGATCTTGCTGAAGATATTGTTGTCGTTACGGCTTTTTTCTACATTCATCTGCCGATCCCAGAAGATATTCTATCAAATGAAACCGCTCGGCTGGCGCTGGTTTTCCGCCACGAAAAGACTGCGTGGAAAATTGTACACAGCGGAATCTCCCTCCCCTATGGATTGGCTCATGATGACGAAATATATCCGATGTCGCGATTGGAAAAGCGCAACCTCGAACTGGAAGAGATTATTAACGTTCGAACAGGTGAATTAAAGAGAAGCGAAGCCCTTTTCCGGGAAATGTTTGACAATATGAAAACGGGTGTTGCCATTTATGAAGCAGTTGATAATGGCAATGACTTTCTTTTTAAAGATCTGAACCCTTCTGGTTGTAACCAAGCACAGGTTGAACAGAAGGACATCATCAACAAAAGCGTCAAGACCGTATTCCCCGGAATTGTTGATCTTGGCCTTTTTGATGTTTTTCAACGCGTTTGGCAAACAGGGGAGCCAGAACTCCAATCATCTTCAGTGTATAATGATAAAAGAATCGAGCTCTGGGTGGAAAACTATGTCTACAAGCTGACATCCGGTGAGATCGTTGCTGTCTATGATGATATCTCTAAGAGAAAAGAGTCAGAAAGAAAACAGGCGTTCTTGCAGAAACGACTTGAGGCTCTGTGGAAACTTTCATCTATGCTTGATGCTGACCTTGATAGCATCTGTGATACTATTTTAGAAGAAATCGTAGAAATGACGGAGAGCCAATATGGTTTTTTCGGCTTTATAGACGATGATGAGCAGATTTTAAAACTCTACTCATGGTCAAATAAAGTTTTAGCAGACTGCGCCATAAGCCATAAACAGATTGAACTTCCTATTGAAAATTCAGGGATATGGGGAAATGCCGTCAGAGACAGAAAGCCATTCATTCTCAATGAGTACCAGCAGGATTGTCCAAATAAAAAAGGCCTCCCAGACGGGCATGTTCCTCTCTCCCGCATCATGTCGATTCCTGTACTGATATCAAACAAGATTGTAGCAGTAGCCGTGGTTGCGAACAAGGAAAGTGATTATTCTAATAATGATACAAAGCAAATTGTTGCTTTTCTAACAAATGCTCATATCATTTTAGAAAGAAAGCAGAAAGAACTTTCTATTATTCAGGCCAAAGAGGAGTGGCAAAGGTCATTCGATGCTATCACTGACATTGTCACTATCCAGGACAGAGACATGCGTATTGTCAGGGCCAACAAAGCAGCCCATAGTCTTTTTGAAGTACCGCTTGGGGAACTCGTGGGCAGACGCTGTTATGAGGTCTTTCGTGATATCACTGAACCTTGCCTGGGATGTCCTATGATTGAGACCATCCAGGATATCAAAAGCCATTCTGAGATAATACACCATGAAAACCTTGGCAAAACATTTCTGGTATCCTCCGCACAAATTGATGAGTTAAACGGTAACGATTCTTATCTTGTTCATATTGCCAAAGATATAACAGAACAAAAACGACTTGAAGAATCGCTTTTTCAGTCACATAAGATGGAAGCAATCGGTACCTTGGCTGGAGGGATTGCTCATGATTTTAATAATATACTCTCGGCTATACTGGGCTATTCTCAAATTGTTAAAGAGGACCTTCCTGTCGGTAGTCCTATTGAAAAAGATATTGATATGGTTATTCAGTCAGGAAAAAGGGCTGCTGATCTTGTTAAACAGATTCTCACCTTCAGCCGTAAAAAAGAGCATCATCTGCAAACCCTGACTCCCCATCCAATTATCAAAGAAGCACTTCAGATGTTACAGTCCACACTGCCGGCTACCGTTGAAATAAAAGAGGATATAGACAGGGAATGTGGAAAAATTGAGGCAGACCCGACCAATATCCATCAGATTGTTGTCAATCTCTGCTCCAATGCTCTCCACGCCATGGAGCAGCAAAAGGGAACTTTGACCGTGAAGTTGTCTCGTGAAGACATTAATGCTGAAGACGTAGAGGCGTATGATCATGTCGCTGCCGGGGCGTTTGTTGTGCTTTCAGTCAGTGACACAGGCCAGGGTATAGATAAAAAAAACATGCAGAGAGTTTTTGAACCCTACTTCACCACCAAAGAGGTGGGAAAAGGTTCCGGTATCGGCCTTGCTGTTATTCACGGCATTGTTCAGGATTGCAAAGGTTTTATCAGGGTGGAGAGCACAGTGGGACAGGGCAGCACCTTTCATATCTATCTTCCTGCATTGAAAGAAACCTTCACTAAGGGAGATGATCAGGCAACATTTCAAAAAAGTAAAGTGCCATTGTCTAAGGGCTGCGGGGGGCTTCTTATTGTTGATGATGAAAAATTTCTCGTTCAGCTAAACAAAAGACGCCTGGAGTATGCCGGGTACATAGTGACCGCCACAACTGACAGCGAAGACGCTCTAGAGAAAATACGCGCCCATCCGGAACAGTTTGATCTGCTTATTACGGATCAGACCATGCCGAATATGAGCGGTGTGGAACTGACCCACGAAGTGCATAAAATAAAACCTGACATGCTTGTTATCATGTCCACCGGTCACAGCGATTTGGTAACAAAGGAGGAGGCACTGAAGATGGGGATTAGTAAATATGTGGTCAAACCGATTCAGGGAAACGAGCTTATCGATGCTGTAGGAGAATTGCTCGATGAAAAATGATCAGGTCCTTGTGAATTAGCAATGGTAGTCTTGATCTTTGATGTTTTAAAACCAGGCTGAGACTACTATTTCTCTCAATATGATCTGTTTCTTAATATCTGGGGGGCGTCTATCGTTTGAAAAATGAGATCGGAAGAAGGTTAAGTTTGTACCAGATTGTGGTTTGTGGAGATGATACCTTGGTAAGCTAATGGACGTTGATGTACAGAATAGCTTTTATCGATTGTCCCATACTCAGCATCCCTAAAAGTTTCGGGCTACCTTCTCTAGAATTATATGGGATACTATACTCATACGAAATAACAATCACCATTCTCTTCAACAGTATTTCTAAAAGTAGATTGTTACTTTACAGTGAGAGTTCCGATCTTTGAACCATTTCTATCATACGTCTCATATTTGTTGCTGCCAACGTCAAAAAATGCAGTACACTTCTAAGCACCATTCCTTATTGCTTTCCATTTTGAATATTGTTCCCCGTTTCTAATTGTATATGTATCTTCATCAGTCATGTTGGGAGATATGAGTTTCTGGCTGCCATCAGGATAATATTCCAGAGATATTATATTATTTCTCGTATTGCTAAAATATTTAACATCAAGTGGTTTAGAAAAAAGTGTTTTCAATTCCTGATTGTTTATAGGCTTGATTCCTAAATCTAACTTTTTTTGTTTTGCAGTAACACAACCTCCAAGAGTGAGAGTTAAAGAAGTTACTATTGCAATAGAGACAAGTTGGAAATTACACTTCATTATTTCCCTTTAATTATTTGAAGTAATGTTTGATTGGTCTGTTACTCAATACCATTACCCTTAGCACCTCCCTAACAACAATTTAAGCAAATTACTCTTTCGTGAACGTTTCAGGAATTGTCAGGGCGGTAAGCAGACTGACCCCTGATACAAGGGAGAGGTACCACCCAACCGAAACATTATCGTGGCTTGTGTGGATGAGCCATGTGGCTATCATTGGAGCGGTCCCTCCAAAAATGGCAAAACAAAGATTGAAAGAAACACTAACAGCACTCATGCGTATCTCTTTGTCGAAAAGCTCAACCATTACCACGCCCACCACTCCCATGAAAATACCAATAAATAGGGCAAAAGAAACCTGCCCTAAGAGTAGATGAAAAGGAATGGGACTGAGCATCAGTTTATAAAGCGGATACGAAAAAAGCGTTAACCCGCCGGTGGCAATGATCAGCATTGGTTTTCGACCAAAGCGATTGGAGAGAGAACTGGAAAGTAACATGGCAACAATGGCAACAACCAACGCCAGAGAGTTGATTTCAAGTGAGTAATCTTTTGTTACATGGGAAAATTGCTGCATCCACAAGGGGTTGTAGATAAAGATGGTATAAAACCCAACGGCAAAGGTAAGGTTGAGGAAAAAGACTTTGAAAAAGGCCTGGAGATGGTTCCTGTATATCTCAACCATTGGAGCGGCTGTACTTGTGTTATCTTTCGGGTGATAGGATTCTGGTAAATATCTTCTTATCACAATACCGACAAAGGCAATCCCCGTTCCCATGAAAAAGGGGATTCGCCATGCCCACTGAAGAATGGTAGCATGACTGAAAACGCTAAAAACCATCACTCCCACCAGACTGCCAAGCAGAGTTCCCAGGACGGTACCAACAAAAGGGACAACCGCTGCAAAAGCCCGATTATTAGCAGTTGAAAGCTCTGAGAGATATACAACTGACCCGGTATGTTCGCCACCAACCGAGAGACCTTGCAGCATTCTCATGAGGATTAAAAGAATAGGGGCAAAAATTCCTATGGTTGCAAATGTAGGGGTAATGGCAATAATCAAGGAAGGAAATGCCATCAGAAAGATGGAAACAGTGAGCACCTTTTTTCTGCCAAAGGTGTCACCCATGTGGCCAAACACCATGGCGCCCAGTGGGCGCATTACAAAGCCGATGGCAAAAGCCGCAAAAGCTGCCATAAGAGATACAAAATGATTGTCTGATGGGAAAAATTTCTGAGCAATGATCAGTGAAAAAAAGCCATATACCGTAAAATCAAACCATTCCATTATCTCACCAGTTAAACCAGCAAAATAAATCTTTTTGTTGATACCTCCCAGCTCCATGGTTACCCTCATTGTTTTTTTATTGCTACTCAAACTCAGCTGAAACATTAAAACGGTGTGGTTTTGGTGCATTCTCC
>CAZDJE010000078.1:0-18131 GCA_964505715.1 uncultured Desulfocapsa sp.
TGGATTTGAACAGTGGGCTGAAAACCTTTTATCTGAGATTCAAAAGCTTCGTAATGCTGGCGTTCATCTCTGATCACCTCGGAAGTCTCAATAACCGCATCTTCATCAATGGTGGCGGGGGAATGACCGAGATCTTTCAGGGTCTGGATAACGGTTAAAATCGGTGGTGGACCATAAAATCCGGTAAATGAGGCATCGGCAGCATCTACAATATTCGCGCCATTCTGAACAGCAGCGACGATACGGCCGACATCATTTCCATCGGTATTATGTCCATGGTAATGAATAGGAAGATCTGGATGTTTCTGCCTGATAGTATCAACCAGCTGTCCAATGCGTTTTGGTGTACCAAGACCGCCGTGGTTTTTAATACAGAGCACAATGTCTTCACCGGTTACATCGAGAATTCCCTTAACCTTTGTAAGGTAATAGGCATCGGTATGTTCAGGACCGGTGGAAAAACAGATGCAGGGTTCGTTTATTTTTCCAGCCTTTGCAACTTCTTCAAAAACCGCCTGCATATTAGGAATGTAATTCATGAAATCGAAGGTACGCCAGACATCAACATACTTTGCAAATTCCTTAACAGTAAAGCGGATTACATTCTGAGGATATGGACGATATCCAAAAAGATTTACACCACGACAAAGAGTCTGAAACATGGTGTTTGGCATTTTCTCACGAAGGATCTGAAGCTTTAAAAACGGATCAACCTGTTTTCTGAGAATATCAACATGAACCGAAGCACCACCTGTAATTTCAAGTGAAAAGAATCCGGCACGTTCTCTTGCCTCTGCAGCCATGATTTCAGTGTGGAGCAGTATTCTGTTTTTAAAGTCAGACTGAGAGAGATCACGGGCAGTATTTGTGATGTGGTACCCGTCAGCGTTTTGTAATTGCTTCACCACATCAGCAGGTGAGGTTCCTTGTACAATTCGTTCCATAATTATTCCTTATCTATCAATATTGTCGTGTCAAATTTCATACTCATTCGCGAAACGACAGAAATTTATGTGTCCTAATATATCACTTATGCAGCGTATGGATTGTGTCCGCGATGATGAATCTCAGCAATCAGATTAGCAAGTTTGCTTTCTTCATTAGCGTTCTCATCATAGTCAAAAAGATCTGGGTGTTTGTCGAGGTACGACGTGTCAAAATCTCCAGCTATAAAATCTGCATCCTTTGCAATATTAAGATAGAAGGGGATAGTTGTTTTCGGACCTGCGATAACAAAATTTTGCAGACAACGTCGCAAGCGGTCTACGGTCTCATTCCATGAGAAACCGTGAACCGTCATCTTAACAAGCAGTGAGTCGTACACTTCTGGAATAGTAAAGCCCTGGTAAACAAAACCATCAAGACGAACACCATACCCACCTGGAGAACGATATACTGAAACTGTCTTACCGCCTTCTGGCATAAAATCAGCCTTGGGGTCTTCTGCATTAATACGCATCTCAATGGCATGGCCACGAAGTTGAATATCATCCTGGGAAAAGGAAAGCTTCTTCCCCATGGCAAGCTTGATCTGAGTACGTACGATATCAATACCGGTAATCATCTCGGTAACAGTATGTTCAACCTGTACACGCGTATTGATTTCCATAAAATAGTAATTGAATTCCTTGTCTATCAGGAATTCAACCGTTCCGGCATTGAAATAATTGGCTGCCTTAGCAGCCTTCACTGCAGTATCGCAAATGGTATCAAGAAGCCCTTTGTCACTTATCATAGAAGGGGCAATTTCAATAAGCTTTTGATTTCTTCGTTGAATAGAACAGTCACGTGTTCCAAGATGGACAGTGGTGCCCTCGTGGTCAGCCATGATCTGTACTTCAACATGTTTTGGTTCGATAACCACTTTTTCGAGATAAACAGATCCATCGTTAAAGGCAGCAAGTGCCTCTGCACGTGCAGTAGGAATTTCTTCCTCCATCTGTTTGTCTGATTCTATAAGTCTGATTCCACGACCGCCGCCACCAGAAGTCGCTTTCAGCATAACGGGGTATTCAACTCGAGCAGCAAAGTCGAGAGCCTCTTTCAAGCCCTCATCACCGACTGTGAGATTCTCAGTGCCGGGTACCATGGGGATACCAGCATCGGCCATAATTTGCCGTGCTATAACCTTATTACCAAGGTTAGTGACCACTTCGGATGATGGTCCGATAAAAATAATACCTTCATCTTCACAGGCCTTTGCAAATCCTGCATTTTCTGCAAGAAATCCATAGCCTGGATGAATAGCAGTAGCACCGGATGTCTTTGCAGCTTTAATTATCTTCGCGATATCAAGATAGTCACAGCGGGGTCCTTTCCCAAGCCAGATAGCTTCGTTGGCGATCCTGATGTGACGTGATTCCTTATCAGGTGTTTCATATACGGCAACTGCCTCGTAATTTAACTCCTGTATGGCACGAATTAGTCGAATGGCAATTTCACCACGATTAGCAACAAGTATTTTTGTTTTCAAAAGCAACTCCTTTCACATATTAATCAAAAATTACGGCAGAATGTCTTACAGGGGATTTCCCTCGTTTATAAGCAGAGAAATGTGGTGAGTATTTTTTTAAATGTGTCTTTGGATACTCCAGAGAGCATTTATATAGCATATTTGTTTTGTAAAGGCAAGTGATACTGGTAGATTGGAACAAGCAGCGTTAATGTCCTAACTGTCAAAAGGGTGGTACCTCAAATGAGCTATTTTAAGGAAATTACACAATATCCTTGACAGTTTTTCTCCTAGCGATATAAGGGAAATAGACGTGTTGCTGTGAAATTAATTATTCTTAATCTCACAGTGTTTAACAACTCAAAAGGTGAGAGACTGGTTACAAAAATGGTTAAAACTACCAAACCAAAAAGTACGAAAGAGGCAAAGCCTCCTGCTGCCACCAAGACGAAGGAAAAAAAATTATATAATGTTATTTTTTTCCACAAATGGTGCAAATCCTGCGGTCTCTGTACCGCTCTTTGTACAAAACAGATCATTAAACCAGATGAACTTGGATTACCCTATATTGACGAGATGGATAGCTGTATCGGGTGTCGGTTTTGTGAAATCCACTGTCCTGATTTTGCAATTACCGTCAAGCTAAGACACCCTGAAAGGAGACTCAGTAATGGAAACAAATGATACACAACAAAAGAGTCTGCTCCAGGGAAACGAGGCCATTGTTGCCGGAGCTCTAGCAGCCGGTTGCCGTTTTTTTGCAGGTTACCCTATTACACCTGCCTCTGAAATCAGTGAGATACTTTCAGTAAAACTGCCAGAACTTGGTGGTACTTTTATTCAGATGGAAGATGAAATTGCTTCCATGGGAGCAATTCTTGGAGCATCTCTTGCTGGTGTGAAATCCATGACCGCTACAAGTGGCCCCGGATTCTCCCTTATTCAGGAAAATCTTGGCTACGGATGTATCACTGAAGTCCCCTGTGTTATTGTAAATGTAATGCGTGGTGGCCCAAGTACCGGGCTACCCACAAGTCCTGCTCAGGGTGATGTACAAATGGCACGCTGGGGTACCCATGGCGATCATCCCATTATTGTACTTGCCGTTTCTTCCGTTGCGGATTGCTTTTCAATAACCGTCAAAGCTTTCAATCTCTCTGAAAAATATCGTATTCCTGTTATTATTCTTTCCGATGAAGTCGTGGCGCATACCCGTGAGTCTGTAGTATTGCCTGACCCTGACCAAATTCGTGTTTTTGATCGTGTGAAACCCGATGTTCCGCCCGAATGGTACAAACCCTACGCCGACAACAACCGCGGTGTTCCGGATATGTCCTCTTTGGGCGATGGCTACAGGCATCACGTCACCGGGCTGGTCCATGATGAGAAGGGGTTTCCGACCCAAAATCCCCAGGAAATCGATAAATTTCTTAAACGGATTCACAAGAAGATAAGTAAGGGTTTTCAAGATATTCAGATTACCAAAACTTATCATATGGAAGACGCTGAAGTTTTTGTTATTGCCTATGGTTCCGTGGCACGATCTGCACTTCGCGCAGTTCGGGACGCCCGGAAACTTGGCGTTAAGGCTGGACTTGTTCAACTTGTCACTCTTTTTCCATTTCCACGAAAAACAGTTGATACTTACCTCCGCCAATGTCGTGCTGCCGTAATTCCTGAAATGAATATGGGGCAGATGAGTAGAGAAGTAGGAAGGGTTAATCAGGCCGGATGTCGCATTGTTAAACACAATCGAGTCGATGGTCAGCTGATAACCCCTGAAGAAATCCTCAAACACTTGACAACGGTATGATCTTGCAACAAAAGCAAGAATAAGGAGAACAAATATAATGCTAGAACGTGCTGAAATCATACGTAAAGAATATTTACGACACGATAAAAGCTTCCCCCATGTCTGGTGTCCCGGATGTGGCAATGGTATTGTTATGGGCGCATTACTACGCGCCGTAAACAGTCTTGGTCTGAGTAAGGATGAGGTCGTGTTGGCATCCGGTATCGGATGTTCAGGAAGGCTACCCACTTATGTGGACTTCAATACCATCCACACTACCCATGGCAGAGCGCTTACTTTTTCAACAGGAATTAAACTTGCCAAGCCCGAACTTACGGTAATTACCGTTATGGGAGATGGTGATTCCACCGCAATTGGCGGCAACCATTTTATACATGCTGCGAGGAGAAATATTAACCTTACAGCGATTATTATTAACAATGCCACCTATGGTATGACCGGCGGTCAATATTCCCCGGCTACTCCCTATGGTGCCAAATCTACCACTTCCGTTTATGGACATGTTGAGCATGCGTTTAACATTGCGGAACTAGCTGTTGCTGCCGGTGCATCTTTTGTTGCACGCAGTACTGTTTATCATGCTACACACCTCGAACAGATGATCGCAAAAGCTATCAAAAATCGTGGTTTTTCCGTTATGGAGATTGTTTCAAACTGTCATGTGCAACATGGCCGGAGAAATAAACTTGGCGGTGCCGTAGAGATGATCAATAGCTATAAGGAAAATGCGGTAACCGTTGGAAAAGCGACGAAAATGAGCCCGGAAGAGTTGGAAGGTAAGATCACCATTGGTGTACTTGCCGATGTCGACAAGCCAATCTCCACCGAGGAATACAGACGTATTGCCGAAGAGGCCAAGGAGAAAGCCGACAAGGTCACCAAAGCTAAAGAAAAAAATGGGATCAAGCGTTATGAAGAATGATGAACGATACGAAATCAGATTTAGTGGATCAGGTGGACAGGGAATAATTACTGCTGCCGTTGTAATGGCTGATGGAGTCGGGTCTTTTGACAATAAACATGTCTGTCAAACCCAGAGTTACGGCCCCGAGGCACGAGGTGGCAAGAGTAAGGCAGAAGTTGTTATCTCTGGCTCTCCCATTGATTACCCCAAGGCACTTCGAGTCGATTTACTGCTTGCCATGACCCAAACGGCATGCGATGCCTATTTTTCAGATATCAAAGCGGATGGTCTTCTTGTGGTTGACTCTGGCCTCGTTAAACAGTTACCAACGAGCCGCTCGGTCTCTATACCTTTTACCCAGATTGCAAAGGAACAGATTGGGAGGGAGTTGGTTGCCAACATGGTTGCTCTTGGAGCTGTTGGGTATCTTAGCGGTCAGGTATCACTTGAAAGTTTGGAAAAAGCTTTGCTTTCACGGGTCCCTAAGGGTACAGAAAAGATGAATTCAGAGGCGCTTCGTGCTGGTATTGAGGAGGCCAAAAAAATAGACCTGGATGCTTTGCCTAAATCAGTAATGTCTGAATGGGAAGACGAACTCTAGCGAGGATACAGAACGATGGACAGTATTGCCAATGGTATACCTAATGGAATAATATGGGCAATACTGGGTGTTATTCTCTGCGTTGTGGCACTTTTATTATTTAAAAGTGCCACCATGCAGGCTCAACTCAAAAAAGCTTTTGTTCTTTTATTAATGGCAGCAGCTGTTCTTTTTGGATACTACCTGGTGACAGGTGAATCTCCAACCATGATACCTACTCGGATCGACAACTTCTTCAATGCACCCCGCGAACCGGAACAGGGGAGCCACAGATACTATCAGGATCCGGATGAGCGCTATAAGGATAAAATGTAAAGTTTACAGGCTGCACTGCCCCTTGGCTTTGATCTTTTTGCCGATGGACGCAGCATAAACAATTGTTTCTTCAGCCGGATCAACTCCGAGCAATTCGTTCACTTCATCGTCATAGAAAGCAGCGACGGGACAACCACCATTTCCTGTGGCCTCAGCAGCTAAAAGCAGGTTCTGACAAATATGTCCGGCGTCCAGCAGAACATATCGCATGCCTCGATTTCCGTATTTACTCACACAGCGCCTGATAACGGCGGTCCAGAGAAAGGAAACGGCGGACTCACCCATAAACTTCTGATTCAGACAAGCAGAGGAAACGGCTTCAGAAACATCCTCTTCCCTGAGCATATCAAGGGAAAAAGTCTCCACATCAAAGTGATATAAACCTGGATCAAGCCCCTTTACCAAATTCACGCTCAAATAGGTCTCTACGGGGTAAAGTGCACCTGCAGAGGGAGCTGTTCTAAATGTGTACTTTCCAGATTTTGCGGTGACACCCTGACTCGCCCAGAGCAAAAATGCTAGATCCTCAAGCGTAATGGATTCCATCAAAAACTTGCGCAGGGATCTTCTATTTTGAAGAAGGGGAGTTAAGCGCGCCTCTTTAAGCTTCCAATCTCGAGGCAACTCAACTCTTTTCGCAGCGGGATATTTTTTAAATGTTTGAGCTTCTGCAATGGCAGGCCGTTTGACCTGTTTGATAGATTCACGATCATAGGCTGTCTCCCGCAGATACTGGTACCCGGTACATGACTCAAGTTCAGGCATTTTGTTCCTCATTCTGTTTTTGTTTGGCAAGTTGTCCACAGGCGGCAGAAATATCTTCGCCACGACTTGTACGGATAAAGACTGAATATCCGGCATCCCGCACAATTTTCTGAAAAGCATACACCCTGTTTCTGGAAGGACTCTTAAAAGGTAGGCCGGGTGATTCATTATAGGGAAGCAGGTTTACCTTACAGGGGATATCATGTAGTAGACGAGCTAGTTCACGGGCTGCATCATCGGAATCGTTAATTCCCTTTAACAGGATATATTCAAACATAATCCGTTTTCGTTTTGCCAGCGGATAATCACGACAGGCCTGGAGTAGTTCATCCAGCGGGTGGCGATTGTTCACCGGCATTAAGCTGTCACGGGTTGTGTCGTCTACTGCATGGAGAGAGATGGCAAGGTTTACATCTGTTTTTTCACCAAGTTCCAGCATATTGGAGACGATTCCACAGGTTGATACGGTGATACGCCTATTGGTCATATCAAGCCCACGCTGCTCAGTTAAAATTGAAATGGATTTGATAAGGTTTTCAAGATTGTTCAGCGGTTCGCCCATTCCCATAAAGACAAGATTAGTGACACGATCCGGGCCAATAAGTTTTGAACGTGGTTCGTTTCGTAGAAATTCACCCACCGCACAGACCTGATTCACAATTTCAGAAGGTGTCAGATTGCGACTGAACCCCATGGTGGCAGTAAGGCAAAAAGAACACTTCATAGCACAACCGACCTGGGATGAGACACAGAGGGTGTTGCGGTCAGGCTCAGGAATCAAAACCGACTCTATGACTTTTCCGTCATCGAGCGTAAAGCCGAACTTCACACATCCATCCTCGGAACGTTGAATAAGTGGATCTGTAAAACGTGAAATCCTCGCATGCTCGGCAAGAATCAGGCGAAACTCCTTTGCCAGATCAGTCATCTGCGAGAAATCAGTGATGCCCGGGCGATAAAGCCATGCCATGATCTGTCTGGCACGAAAAGCGGGTTGTCCGAGGGATTCCACGTACAGAACCAGTTCTTCCTGGGGCATATTTCTTAGATCAACTTTAGTATTCATAATCTATAAGGCTCGAAACCTCTCCTCTACGAGGGCTTGGTTTCCTAGAAGCGCTTGCTCTACAGCAGCAAGCATGTTCTCCCTATCACGGGGTAATCTTCCGGATAGAGGGATATAATTAGATGCATGGTTCGCCATAAACTGAACAGGACCACAGCTTATATTCTTTAAAAGTTCCCGAAGCTCCAAAAGCATCCCATTTGCATTTGGCAGTTTAAACTCACCACGTTCATATTGAGCACCGAGTTCGGTGTTGTTCAGTGGCATAAGGCAGAGTGCAGCTATTTGCCTTGGGGCCATAGCACTCAAAACCCTTGCTGTTTCTCTGGCATGTTGCAGACTCACCCCCTGTCCTCCTAATCCGAGCAGAACAGTTACAGATAAAAAGATACCAGCCAGGTTAACAATCTTTGCAGCATGGATCATAGAAAGATCTGTTTCACCTTTTTTCACAGCAGCAAGGACACTGTTATCACCGCTTTCCAACCCCATATAAATTCTGTGCAGACCAAGGCGTTTAAGCTCAAGCAACTCATCGACCGATTTATTTCGAATCGCTTTGGCATTCCCATACAGCGCTATACGTCCAACTTGCGGCAGATGACTTTTTATTAATTTAAAAAGGGCAACAAGACGTCTCTGCGACAGGATAAGAACATCGCCGTCTGCCAGAAAAACACGTTTTTGTTGAGTGCAATACTTGGAGGCCAATGCTAAGTTTTCAAGCAGTTCAGCTTCACTTCGAATGCGAAACTTCTTATTTTTATACGCTCCGCAAAAGGTGCATTTATTATGGGAACATCCAACCGTGACCTGGAGGATAATTGAGTTGGCCTCACTCGGCGGCCGGATGATATCTCCGTCATAATTCATAAAAACGCCAGGTCTTTAACCTGCTTTGTTGCTTGGATATTAGTTGGGGATGAATGCATTTAGTACAGAAATAAAGTGACTACGTCTGTTTTGTGGATTCCAGAGGAAACATTCAAGGAACCCACAAAACACTTTGACTGAGTGGTTATTCTGAAAAGGCTTTCGTAGAGTATATCTGATATCAGCCAGGATTATTTGCTTCAAATTCCTTCATAAACGCAACAAGCTTCTCAACACCTTCCCTTGGAAATGCATTGTAAATTGAAGCGCGACAACCACCTATGGAACGGTGTCCTTTTAAGCCATTTAAGCCAAGCACTGCTGCTTCGGCAATAAATTTGGCCTCAAGTTCTGCACTGGGAAGATTAAAAGGGATGTTCATAAGAGAGCGGGAGGCTTTTTCAGCATGTCCACGATAATATTCCGTTCCGTCGATACAGCCATACAAAAGACCTGCTTTTTCTATATTAATCGTCTCCATTGCAGCGACGCCACCTTTCTTCTTCAGCCATTTCAACACTTCACCGACTGCATAAATTGGAAAGCATGGTGGGGTATTGAACATGGATCCCTTGTCTGCATGCGTTTTATAGGTGAGCATGGTGGGGGTGCCATCCGGAGTTTTTTCAAGCAAATCGTCTCTGATAATAACTACGGTGACGCCGGCAGGCCCCATGTTTTTCTGAGCTCCCGCAAAAATCAATCCGAATTTTGAAACATCGATTTTCCTTGATAATATATCAGATGACATATCAGATATCAGAACCTTGTCCGTTTCCGGGAATGCTGGAAACTGTGTTCCGTAGATGGTGTTATTAGAAACAAAATAAAGATATTCCGAATCACTATCAACGCTGTATTCATCCTGAGTCGGAACACGGTTGAAAGTTTGCTCTTCACTTGAATAGGCAACAGTAATGTCGCCAAAAAGTTTTGCCTCTTTAATTGCCTTTTTGGACCATGTCCCGGTATTAAGATACGTGGCTTTTTTTCCATCACCAAGAAGGTTCATGGGAATCATAAAAAACTGACTTGAAGCACCTCCTTGAAGAAAAAGTACTTTATAGTTATCTGGTATTTCCATAAGTTCACGCAGCAGACTTTCCGTGTTGTCTGCAACTTCCATAAACTCTTTGGAGCGATGGCTCATTTCAATAAGACCCATGCCGGTTTCTTTAAAATTAAGAACATCCTTGGATGCCTGTTGCAGCACTTCCACGGGAAGAGTAGCAGGACCAGGACTGAAATTATACACGCGATCAACCATTTTTTTTAACTCCTTATCGAAAAAAATAATACCTGAATTGACTCAAATCTGTTATGAAAGAATATCCTAAAATTCCTACATTGTGGGAATTATTTCTAAGAAACAACCAGAACTCAACAGATAACAGCGGCTAGTAACTATTTAAGTGATTGGTGTTACCATATTCCTGACTCTTCGTCACCTGTAGAATTTATGAAAACAGAACGAATAAATTTATTCATACAACTCCTGCTAGGAAGTGCCTTAGTGCTCGGGCTTCTTATTAGCGCCATTGATATCTATTCTCTGTCGACTGGCACCGATAACCACCCCTCATGGCAAACCCTTCATGGAATTTCCCTGACCGATAGTATCATACTTGTGCTTGTGCTTTTGACTCTCAATATTCTTTTTATTAAGTATCGCACATTGATTCAGCAGGGTGTGCAGCATATTGATCTTTTAACTGGATTTGTAACCCGGCATGCCTTTAATGAAACTTTTGAGCATGCATTGCTAGAAGCAAAGCGTTCACTTGAGCCACTATCGGTATTGATTGTAGATATCGACCGTTTTAGGGGCATAAATGAACGATACAGCCATCAAGTCGGCGACAAAGTCCTTTTGATGCTCAGCCGATCTATCCAAACTGTTCTCCGTGCATCTGATATCACATGCCGGTGGGAAGGGGACCAGTTTCTTGTGATTTTGAAGGACTGTTCTACAAAGGATAGCTGTCGCATTGCGGAGAAAATGCTTGAAGTAATTCGTTCCCAGAGCCTTGAACACGACAAGAAGCTTATTAAAACAACAGCAAGTATCGGAGTTGCTCAGATGCTGTCCAGCGACAATATCGAAGCAATTGTTTCCCGCGCTGAGACCGGACTTCATAGTGCTCGAGATAACGGGAGAAATACCTATGCTATTGGATACGATTGGATTTTGATCAATTATAATTGTGAGCCAATCTTACTTCCTGCTTAACGCCTCATAGAGTACAATACCTGCTGTCATGGCAAGGTTTAGGCTCCTGATATTTGGGTTCGCCATCGGCAGAGTTAGACAGCGATCTGAATAGAGCTTAAGTAAGTCTTCCGGTAGCCCCTTTGTTTCCTTCCCAAAAACAAGAAAATCCCCTGGGGCATATTGAGCCTCGACATAGGATCTCGTTGTTTTAGTGGTGAAAAAATACAACCTGTTTTCATCCTGAGCCTGCAAAAACTCATCGAAGGACTCCCAGTAGCGTATGTTTACAAATTTCCAGTAATCCAGTCCTGCCCGTTTAAGATGTTTGTCGTCGGTTGAGAACCCCAAAGGGCGAACCAGGTGAAGCACAGTGTTTGTCGCGCCACACAGCCTAGCGATTGATCCGGTGTTTGGTGGAATTTCAGGTTCTACCAAGACTATATTATAAGGTTTTTTAATACTCATTATACGCTTTTCCATGCTCCCTAGGTGTTTATGTCAATTATTTGCAAATCATAAGAACTTACTACACATTGAATCATTTTGAAAACGAACAAATAGTCATTCATATTAAGAAGCCGCTTATTATCCTGAAGAAAAAGTTGCATTTTTACTTACAGGTACTAAATTGAAACGATCATAATCCGACAATATAGAATTCGAAACAACGTATAATCTAAAAAATAAACGGCAGGCTTTCCGATAGTCTGCCGTTTATTTTTTAGCAGTATGCTTTACCTAGCAGAAAGGAGTTTGACGTAAAATGGCTTTAATTGTACAAAAATTTGGAGGTACCTCTGTTGGTGATCCGGAAAAGATCAAGCAGGTTGCCAGACGAGTCCTTGCTAAGAAGGCCCAGGGTAATCAGATGGTTATCGTTCTCTCAGCAATGTCTGGTGAAACAAACCGTCTAACTGATTTTGCCTTGCAGATGCAGGAAATGCCTGATAATCGTGAAATGGATGTGCTTCTCTCATCGGGGGAGCAGGTGACAGTCTCTCTTTTTGCCATGGCTGTTAAAGCTAGTGGCGATGACTGTATCTCCTTTCTTGGTGATCAGGTAAAGATAACAACTGACAATTCACACACGAAAGCCCGTATTGAAAATATCGATACCGAACGTATCACCACGGAACTCGATACTGGAAAAGTTGTAGTGGTTGCTGGATTCCAAGGTGTGGATCCGGATGGAAACATTACAACTCTTGGTCGTGGGGGCTCTGACACCACAGCCGTTGCCCTGGCGGCCGCATTGCAAGCAGATGCCTGTGAGATCTTTACCGATGTTGAGGGTGTTTACACAACCGACCCAAACATTTGCCCTAAAGCCAGAAAGATTGACCGAATCTCTTACGACGAGATGCTTGAGCTTGCAAGTCTTGGGGCCAAGGTTCTCGATATACGATCCGTTACATTTGCAAAACAGTACAATGTCCCAATCCATGTTCGTTCCACGTTTACAGAAACCGAAGGAACCTGGGTCATTGAGGAGGATAAAGAAATGGAAGGAAGAGTAGTTTCAGGTGTTACCTATAATAGAAATGAGGCACGTATCACCATTTCCGGTGTGCCCGACCAACCGGGTATTGCATCAAAGATTTTCACCCCAATTTCCGATGCGGATATTATCGTCGATATGATTATCCAGAATCAGGATACAGGAAACGGTCTTACCGACATGACCTTTACTGTAGTTCGCAGTGATTACAAACGGACGCTAAAGCTGCTTGAAACTGTTACGGAAGCAATAGGTGCCAAAGAAGGTGTTCATGGCTCAGATGCTATCACTAAAATTTCCATAGTGGGTGTTGGTATGCGTAACCATTCAGGTATCGCCTCCACCATGTTTAGCGTTCTATCCAACGAAGGGGTTAATATATCCATGATTTCAACATCTGAGATTAAAGTATCCTGTATTATTGAAGAAAAATATACAGAACTTGCCATTCGCGCTCTACACGACGCCTTTGAGCTTGATAAAGAAAATGTTGCTGAAGAAGAAATACTTTAAACCTGGTGAGCTTCATGGATAAATCTGTACAGATATACGATACGACCTTAAGAGATGGTACCCAGGCGGAAAACTTCAACCTTTCTGTTACTGACAAGGTTCAAATCAGCCACAAGCTTGATTCGCTTGGCGTCGACTTTATCGAAGGCGGCTGGCCGGGATCAAATCCACTAGCCGTTGAGTTTTTCCAAACCATGCAGAGTGAAACACTTCAACATGCAAAGCTTTCTGCTTTTGGGGCAACACGCCTCTTTTCTAATAGTTGTGAAAAAGATTATAATCTCAAGGCACTAATTGATGCAAAAACACCTGTTATTACAATCTTTGGCAAATCTTGGGATATCCATGTATACGACGCTCTCCGTATAGAGCTTGAGGACAACCTGCTTATTATTGAAGAATCACTCGCTTACTTAAAGCCCCATGTGGAGAGTCTTTTTTATGATGCCGAACATTTTTTTGACGGCTTTAAGAACAATCCGGAATATGCCTTAGCCACTCTTGACAAAGCAATTATTGGCGGTGCCAATTCTCTGATTCTCTGTGATACCAATGGTGGAATGCTTCCTCATGAGGTCCAACCGATAATCCAGCGGGTTCAGCAATTTGTCAGTGAACGAAACAAGACCATTGAGCTTGGTATCCACGCTCATAACGATTCCGAGACAGCAGTGGCAAATTCTCTACTTGCTCTTAGCCTTGGCGTTAAACAGGTTCAAGGAACGATAAATGGATATGGAGAGCGTTGCGGAAATGCAAATCTCACCTCAATTATTCCAGCCCTTGGCCTTAAGATGAACTACGAGTGCGAGTGCGTTAAGAATATTGACAAACTCTACGATGCAGCCATGCTGGTTGATGAGCTGGCAAATCTACCACACAATAAGTATCAACCCTATGTTGGCCGGTCAGCTTTTGCCCATAAAGGGGGAATTCATGTTTCTGCAGTAAAACGAAACCCGATGACCTACGAGCATATTGAGCCTGAAAAAGTTGGTAATATCAGAAGAATTTTAATCTCTGATCAGGCTGGAAAATCCAATGTACTGCACAAGGCCAAGAAGTTTGGTATTGACCTCGATGCAAATAGTCCGATTGCGGCATCAATTGTTACGGAATTAAAAAACCTTGAAAATCAAGGTTTTCAGTATGAGGGTGCAGAAGCATCCTTTGAACTGCTGATGAGACGTGCAATCGGTGCTCAAGCGCACTATTTCACCCTAAAAGGATTCCGGGCAATTAACTCAAAACGCAGCATGGACCAACTGCCTGAGACCGAAGCGACAATTCGTGTCGAAGTTGGTGGCCAGGAAGTTCATACAGCTGCCATGGGGGATGGTCCTGTCAATGCGCTTGATAAGGCGATGCGGAAGGGCTTGTCTCAGTTTTATCCTGCTCTTGAAGAAATAGAACTGGTTGACTACAAGGTCAGGGTTCTTTCGGGACAACAGGGAACAGGAGCTAAGGTTCGGGTACTGATAGATTCAAAAGATCAGTACGAACAGTGGGGGACGGTAGGGGTTTCTTTGAATATTATCGAGGCGTCATGGCAAGCTCTTGTAGATTCAATCAACTACAAACTTATGCGCGATGAACAGCGTAGTGCAGCAAAGAAGCAGTAGCCGTATGAAGGGTGTGGAAAAGGAACTTCTAGTGTTCGTTTTCTGCACCCTGCTTACTGTCTTTCTGGTTAAATCCCTCTTAAATCCTTCTCCTGTTGATTCATTAATCGGAAAAGACCTCCAGATTCTTTCCAGCCGGGAACTGGTTTTTGAAAATTCCTCTGGAAATTTCCTGGCCACCGACCACAAAGAGCATCCTTCCGTAGATTATCCACAATTTTCACCATTTTTTTTCCAACCCATTGCTATTAACTCCTGCGACAAAACTTTACTGATGTCAGTAAGAGGGATCGGTCCCGGTCTTGCAAAAAAAATACTTGAGAGAAGGATGATTATCGGTGAATTCAAGAAAGCTGAGGACCTCCTGCTTGTGCATGGTATTGGACCTATAAGACTTTCAAAACTTGCGCCTTATTTTAGCTTCTCAACATACCATGAGTAATTCTACTGTGGAATCAGTTATTAGCACCCCTCTAGTTATCCTGATAGGTCCTACGGCAATAGGAAAAACTGCACTTTCCATTAAGATTGCCAAAGAGTTCGGATTTGAGATTGTAAGTGTCGACTCCATGCAAGTATATCGGTATATGGATATTGGGACAGCTAAAATAACAGAAGAGGAAATGGAAGGAGTTCCACACCACCTCATTGATGTGGTGAATCCAGATGAAGCTTTTGATGCAGGAATCTTTGAAAAACTGGCTTTGGCTGCGATAAAAAAAATTGAGGCCAGAGGAAAAAAAATTCTAGTCACCGGAGGGACTGGTCTCTACCTAAATGCCCTTGTGAATGGATTATCTGCAGAGCTTCCTTCGTTTCCTGAGATTAGGGCGGAATTGAGCCATGAATTAAAGACCCTAGGTGCTCATGCTTTACATGATGAACTGAACTCAATTGACTGTATTTCAGCCAAAAGAATCCACGAGAACGACAGTTATAGAGTTCTGCGAGGCCTAGAGATATACAGGGGGACAGGAATAACCTGGTCTTCTCTTATACAGGAGCATAAAGAAAACAGAAAAGTTCGATTTAAGAATATCCTAAATATAGGACTCACCAGAGATCGTTCAAGTCTCTATGAGCGTATTGGCAGAAGAAGCGTTCAGATGATAGACAATGGCCTGGAAGAAGAGGTTCGCTGGTTACTTAAACATGGGTACCCAGCGACGCTTAAGTCAATGCGTTCGATTGGCTACAGCCATATGACGAAATTTATAGCGGGGGAGTACAGCAAAGATCGCATGCTTGAATTACTGACTAGAGATACCCGTAGATACGCAAAACGACAATACACCTGGTTTAATAAAATTGAGAACATTAACTGGCTACAAACAGGGGATTCCTCTCAAGCAATGCAGTTAATAGAGAGTTTTATTTCATAGCTACATCAACAATATATTTACAATCAAGAATGTTATACATTAACTTATCACGACACTCCCAGCTCAACAATTAACTATGAAACCAGACAAAACAACCATTCCAATCAGGTTAAGCAGCGGGATTACGGTAAATCCATTCATCAAAGAACTTCTCGCGGGTCGAGGTATTTCCACTGAGTCAGCAACCAGAACATTCCTAGAACCAAAGTTAAAGGACTTACCAGATCCATTCCTAATGAAGGATATGGATCTGGCGGTGAGACTGGTTGAAGAATGCATTGGGCAAAACTTCACCATTCTTATTTGGGGCGATTATGACGTGGACGGAACAACCGCCACGGCACTTTTGATCCAGTTCTTCCAATCTATTGGGTATGACGCAGGGTATCACATACCGAACCGCCTGACCGACGGATATGGCATTCAACAAAAAGGGTTAGAGCAAATATCAGGGGACAGAGACCCCACTAAAACCCTATTGATAACTGTGGACAACGGCATATCAGCTCATAAAGCAATAGAGTACGCAAAAGAGCAGGGCTACAAAGTCATAGTTACCGACCACCATGTTCCCCCTACAGTACCTGTCGATGCTGACGCTATTATCAATCCAAGCCAACAGGAATGTAATTTCCCAGACAAGACGCTCGCTGGCGTAGGTGTTGCCTTTTATCTAAGTGTAGCAATAAGGATTCATTTGCAAAAAACGGGATATTTCAACAACAACAGGGAGCTACCGAACATGAAGACACTCCTTGATCTTGTAGCAATAGGGACAGTAGCAGACATGGTTCCACTAAGAGAAACCAATCGAATACTGGTGCGAGCAGGAATGGAAGTTCTGGCAAAAAATGGAAATATAGGACTGACTGCATTATGCAAGAAAACGAATATTGATAGTAGAAATGTGCGATCCGAGGATATATCATTCCAACTGGCACCAAAAATCAATGCGGCCGGGAGGCTTGGCGATGCCAGTATGGCGGTAAAGCTATTTCTAGCCAAAGAAAGCAAGCTCGCGGCAACCATAGCAGCGGAGCTGGTGAAGAACAATGAAAGACGTAAATCCATTAACATACAGAACTTCTCAGATGCAAAGGACGAACTAAGCAGATCCACAGATGTCAAAAAGTATGCAATTGTCGTTTCAGGGGATTATCACATCGGTGTCGCTGGAATAGTTGCTTCGAACTTGGTCGAAAAGTACAAAAAACCAAGTGTGGTGTTATGCCTAGGTGACGATGGCTTACTGAAGGGTTCTGGGAGATCCGTTGTTGGAGTTGATCTCCATAGGGCGCTTGAGAAATGCAGTTCATTATTACTGGGCTTTGGTGGCCATAAAATGGCAGGCGGAATGAGCTTGCTACCTGAAAAACTCGTGGAATTCCAGTCACTTTTCGACAAAGAAATCATGGAACAAATCCAGCTAAATGGCATCGTTGAGGAAAGCTTGGTTGACACAGAGATTCAAATAAAAGATTTATTCCATGGTGACATCCTGAGGCAACTACAGTTGCTTGAACCATTCGGTACAGAGAATCCCCAGCCGATTTTTCGTGATACTGTTTCTAGCTTTATGGAATTAGCTCCTCTAGGAAAGGACAAGGCTCATTTGCGTTGCAGCTTTGAGGGAAACAGAGGAAAGCAGATCAAAGGGGTCGGTTTCGGAATAGGCCACTTAATCGCCAACTGCAAGTCGAACGCAAAGAGAGAAATTCTTTACACCCCAACTCTTAATAATTTTAGAGGACGGCGCAACTGGCAGGTCAGGGTGACAGACATAGTTTTCACCTCAGACAACATACTGTAATCACCACACTAATAAAAACTATACATAATATACATTATGCGACATTTGATATATTGCGTACTTTAGCCCAGCTCTAGACATGGCCGAACCCACCCACCTAACCCAAGGACACACGACCTCAGAGTTAATGTGAAGCATCAAGACTTGTCCACTCCCTGACACTTCAACGAATCCCTTTCCTTCATTGTGTATGTCGATTAAGATAGTCTTGCTTTCAATCTTTAAGCAAATTCAGGCAAACGATACCTTAATAATAATTTTAAATATAAATAATCCAATATGACAGTTGCACTATTTGACCTAGA
>CAZDJE010000079.1:0-17555 GCA_964505715.1 uncultured Desulfocapsa sp.
TGGCCTACACACCCGCTTTCAAACTACAATGAGACTTGCTTCGGGAGTCGCTGTACCCTGACGGATTTTTCAAGCTACAATGACGTTGCAAGAGGAATATATGTTCTCAATGACGGAACCATCCTCCTTGTTGGTTCTGCCGACAATGGAAAAGACTCCGATTTTGCTATGGTCCGTTACAGCACAGAAGAGCTTGCCAAGATCCGTCAGTCCGGTGGTATCTATACTCAGGAAGGCCACTACATTGTCACAACTCCAATTGGCAATATCAGCCGCAACAGTGCCACCACTGGTGGCTATCTTCATAGGGACAAAAGCTCTGCAACGGTTACAGCACGTGGCGTCTGTTATGGTATAACTCCTGCCCCATCCTGGAATGATGATTTTTCCAAGACTGACAGCAGCAGCGAAACGACTTCGAGTACTCCAGCAGAAGAGGGTGAAGATCCAACAAATCTTAATCCTTTCAAAACAAACACAGTGCTAGAGGGGTGTACATCTAACGGAACTGGAGAAGGAGAATTTCGCAGTGACCTCCTCGATCTCACTCCGGGAACCACGTATTACGTACGATCCTACGCAATACTAAAACCACTCACAACCACAAGTTCCTCATCAACGACACCAGTCTCTGAAGAAGATCCAGTATCCGATGCCATCACGACAACCACTATCACATCGGCATCCGACCTGAGTACCGTTATCGAAGGTGATGTAATCTACGGCACCGAACTCCATTTCACAACAGAAGACGCCTGTTTTATAGCAACGGCTGCCTACGGTAGTATTGACAAAAGTCAGGTTAACATTCTGCGCCAGTTCCGTGACACCTTCCTCAAATCATCACCACTTGGAAAACAGCTAATACAAAGCTACTACCATTTTTCTCCACCACTTGCAGAAATCATTGCAGAACATTCCAGTCTGCGACAGGGAACTCGTATTCTTCTGGCCCCGGTCACCCTACTCAGCTATCTCGCGCTTCATCCTTTATTCACCTTACTGCTCAGCACCATTCTTCTCCTCACAGCTGCCCTGCTCCAATTTACGCACCCAAAACCGCACACCCTAAACCGCATACCACAAACCGCATACCACAAACCGAAGACCGCCCTCGGTTTCACCTTGATCGAGCTCCTGGTGGTCCTCGTCATTATCGGCATCCTCGCAGGATACGTTGGCCCGCGAATAATGGGACATCCTGAAGAAGCCAAAAGAACCATGGCAGCGGCTCAAATAAGTTCTCTTGAAACCGCAATTGAAACATACCGGCTTGATAACGGAACATATCCAAGCACAGAACAGGGCCTGCAGGCTCTGGTTGAAGCCCCGTCAGTAGGAAACCTTCCGCCAAAATGGCGCAAGGGCGGCTATATGAAAAAAGGAAAAGTGCCAAAAGATCCATGGGCAAATGAGTACATTTACCTCAGTCCAGGTAGTCACAGTGATTTCGATATCAGCTCCTATGGTGCTGACCATGAATCCGGTGGTGAAGATGCCGATGCAGACATAGACAACTGGAATATTCAATAAAATACAGTGAACCGTTTTGGCCGTACACATGGTTTCACACTACTGGAGCTCCTCATTGTCTGCCTGCTGATTTCCATTAGCCTGACTCTTGCTATTCCTAGTTTACGAAGTTCTCTGGTAACTGATGAACTTGGCAGCGCCTCACGAAAAATAATATCTCTTGTTAAAAGTTGTCGTGCCAAGGCTGTGACCAACCAGGAAGCATTTCTTATTTATTACGAGGCAGCTGAGGGAAGAATCTGGTACCAGACTGCAGCAAAAGAAAAAGACACACAAATCCCTCGTTCTTCAATATCTTTGGCGCCAGGAATTCGAATCCAGGAAATCAAACAGGCAACGGCAGGTGACAAACAGGATTTTACTAAAAACGGTATCTGGGTTTCCAGGCAGGGCTATATGGATAAAACTACCATCCGCCTGATTGACAATAAGAACAGAAGCCTCAGCCTGCTTATCTCTCCTTTCCTCCCTACCATCAAAGTTGTTGAAGGAAACGTTGATTTTTAGCAGTGGCTCCAATGGTAGCGTTATAGACAGAGTAAAATTCTATTATGCGTAAGAGGTTCCTTCAAAATCGGCCTAAAACACATGAAACACTAGACACTAACCAAGACAACCTGTAGGAGCCAGCCCCTGCTGGCGATTGATTGCAGCTTTAGGTAGCTACATTCGGCCGCAGGGCAGCCTCCTACACCAGAAAAATCGTTAAAATTAACCTTACATTTAATGTTTTACGCTCACACTTTAATATTCCTTTTTTGGAAACACGATTCAGTCGTCCTATGGTTTTAACAAGGTCTGTATTATGAAAAATGCAGGATTCACCCTTCTTGAAGTTATGATTGCTCTGGCCATCCTCGCCATTGCCTTGACCAGTCTTTTTGGATCACAATCTTCCTCCGTCAGACTTGCGACTGAAACCCGCTTTAACATCCAAGCACCGCTGCTGGCACAACTGCAAATGGCACGATTTCAATCAACTGAAGGAATCATTGCTGACAGCGGTGATTTTGGCGATGAATTCCCTGGATTTCAATGGAAAGTTGAAATGGAAGATGCAACTTTCCCTGAATCCGAACTCCTCCAGCAACTTGAAGGCCAACTACAACATCTCATTCTTGTTGTTTTCTGGGGTGAGGATTTATACAGCTTTAGACTGGACAGTTACCAAAGGACCCCCAAATGAATTCGGGAAAACAGGGCTTCACCCTGCTTGAAATACTTATTGCAATCTCTATATTTGCAATAGTTATAAGTCTAGCCTACTCCTCTTATAACGCTACTTTTCATATCATCAATAGTGCCGAATCGCAGACAGCCACCTACTCCAAAGCACGCATCGCCATGGAGCGTATCCGGGGTGATCTTGAATCCTTTTATCCTGGGAAGGAGATATTCTTTAAGGGAACGACCGAGACCATTGGCAATCGCAGAGCTGACACACTCCAATTTCTTTCCACCGCCCATATTCAACTCCACCCGGATGATGCACCAAGTGGCCCTATTCTCATTCGCTATCTGGTTCAGGAAGATCCCAACTCTGACGCCCTGCTTCTCTATCGTTCTACGCAATCTGCAACAGATGACTTAAAAATAGAAGATGACGAACAAACGGCCCTGCTACTCTGCGACAATCTTTTAGAAGTTATCTTTGATTACCAGAATAAAGATGGTGAGAATATTGAAAACTGGGGAAAGGATGAAACGGAAGAAGAGCGTGCAACACTGCCAGATATGATCACTATAAGCCTCCGTTTTAACAACCCAGAAGAAGAGACAGGTACTTTATTTCAAACCGGTCTGCGAATTCCTACCGCTGCAAAAAAATGAGACACTCTCCCATACAAAACGATAAAGGAATGGCCCTGCTCCTTACCATTAGCCTGATAAGCATACTTGCGGTTATTACCCTGCAGTTCAGCCGGAATATGCGACAAGAATATATCGTTTCTGCAGGGCTAAAAAACAGCGTGCTTCTTGGAGAAATTGCAAAATCAGGTGTTGTTATTGCCAAACAGCTGCTTCTGCTCGATCAGGAACAAAACAGCTTTGACTGCCTGCACGATTCATGGGCTCTCTTAGCAGATGAAGACTTAGCAGAACTCTTTGATAGCGGTACTCTGGAGCTAACTGTTTTTGATGAATCCGGAAAGTTCCAAATCAATGCAATGGTCACTCGTAAACGTGACGGTCAACAGCCCAAAAGCAAAGAAGATAATAATAAGCAGACGCAGCATGAAAACAACGTGCGCAACGTTCTCTGGCGTCTTCTTAGAGCCGAGCCCTTTCTTGTTGAAGATGGAAAGGCCAGAGAGATCATAGACTCCCTCATCGATTGGATAGACAGTGGTGATGGCAATGGTGAAGAAGAATACGGAGCAGAAGAAAACTATTACCAGTCCCTGAACCCGCCATACCCCTGTAAAAACGGGCCAATTGATTCCATCGAAGAACTCCTGCTCGTCAAAGGCTTCACCCGTGAACTGCTCTACGGCACCGAAGAGAAACCAGCACTGGCTGCATTGCTTACCCCCTTGGGAGACAATGGAAAGGTCAATATAAATAGCGCCGCTCTTCCTCTACTCCAGGCCATTGCCAACGGACTGGACAAAAACAGTGCCGAAAACATCATCAGCTTCCGTGAAGAAGAGGAGAACAAAGAACTGCTCGGGGACCTGGAATGGTACCGCTCTGTCCCTTCATTTCCCGGCGATATTGCAGATAAAATCAAGGAACAAGCCCTTGTTACAGTGACAAGTACATTTTTTACTATCAGTGCAGCAACTCAGCTTAACGAACAGCACAAAACAATCACCGCAACAGTCGAACGCACCAAAGATGATATCACCACCCTCAGATGGGACAATAAATAACCCCTAGCAGCTAATCCAGACCTCATCAAAAAGATATCGAGTCCACAAGCATTCAGGCAATATCATACATTTGGTACTGTAACATCAATGGTAACAATGTCTTCGGTGTAGGAGGCCCGCCCCTGCGGCCGATAAATTCCATGCCCCTAGTATCATTCGCCCGCGGGGGCGGGCTCCTACGATTAAACTTTGCGGTTACCTGAGCTTAAGTGCTAGTCACATACAAAAAAACCCAAATCTAAGATGAAGAGTTTTTACAACACCATCAATAGTTACCGTTGACAGTTGTAGTAAGATAGTGGATAATTCAGTCAGGTCAGGAAGTTGTAAGCAATCCATCCTTCAAGCTTCACCCATTTACTCTCCTGATTACCATCGTCACTCAGGAAACAGCAAAAAAATTCGTAGTAGACACACTCCTGCTAGCGATTTTTCTGATATATCAAAGCGATAAATCGCCTCCAGGAACAGACCTCTACAGCAATTGATCATGCCCTTTGGCTTTGATGATAATCTGGTTTACTGTTAACAACTATGGCATCACGAATCCTATCCATAGATCTGCAGAGTGACCTCCTCACGGCAGTCCTTCTTAAAGATGATATAAACAGAGATATCATAGCCTCCACTGCCATTATTACTGCAGAGAAAACAGTCCAGGAACTCTTCTCTGAGCTGGTCAAAAAGCTAGACTGTAGTGATTGCCGCTGTGTTCTTTCTCTGGGAGCTCCTTTCTTTTTATTTCACAATCTCACTCTTCCCTTCTCAGACCGCAAATCCATCGACAAAATCCTGCCTTTTGAGCTTGAAGAAAGTACGGCAATAGCAATAGACACCATGCTCATTGATGCCATTGTCAGCCCCGCTGAAGAAGAAGGTTCTGACGTTATAACGGCCATGATTAAGCGGAAAATTCTGGCTGAGTATTCTGAGATCCTGAAACAGGCTGGCATCACGCCCGAACATATCACCCTCTCCGGCCTCTCGACCATCGCTCAGATTCAAAAGACAGGACAGGCAGCTGAAGAATTTATTTTCCTGGATTTACGCCTGGAAAATGCTACTCTCTTTTTTGTCTCCAAGGGAAAACTGCAACTGATACGCCCTCTCTCCTTTGACCCGTTCCCCTTTGCCAGCGACCCGGCGGTCAAGCTTGTTATACATACTAAAAATAACAACCTTGAGGTACAGGGGCTTGAACATAGTGCCGAATCCTTTAGCGAACTGGCACTGACAGTAAAACAAACTTTGGCGCCGCTCCCTCTGCAAATGCCACAGAATAAGATACCTCTTTACATCGATGGGACAGCAGGCTTAACGCCGGGAGTCACCTCATGGCTTGAGGCAGTCTCTGCCTTTAACAGACCCTGCCTTGTTTGCGGACGAGCTGGTCTTCTCCCCCTGCCCATTCATCTGCCTGAACAAACAAAAGAACATAGTACCTATCTCAGTGCATGCATAAGCCTTGGAAAACAAACTGACAAGCTGCAAAACAGTTTCAATTTCTGTAAGGGAGAGTTTGCGTCTCACAGCGATCTGACAAAATACCGCAATAGAATACAGATACTCGGGGGAACCCTTCTTGCTGCTCTGCTCATCTGCCTGGGCTACCTCTACTATGACAACAACTCCCTTAAAAACGAACGTTCGGCCCTGCTAAGTGAAATTAACAAAGTATTTAGGCAAACCCAGCCTAATGTAAAACGAATAGTAGCACCGGTGCAGCAGCTTCAGGTAGCATTAAGCAACGTAAAAAATACCATGGCAGATGGAAGTGGCAACACGCTGCCACAGACAGTTCTCCATATATTGCGCGAACTTTCCACCCGTATCCCTGCATCCATGGACGTACGGCTCATTCGCATGGTGTATGAAGACAAGGGACTTCGTCTCACAGGGATTACAGACAGTTTCAATACCGTAGACTCGATAAAAAAACACCTGGAACAGTCACCACTCTTTGCCGCTGCCACCATAAGCTCCACCAAACAGAATCCTCAGGATAATCAAATCCGTTTTGAGTTGAAGATTAAAGTGGCAACAGGTGTCCAATGAGCCCTTCAAAACTTGCAATCAACATACAGCCCTTCCTTGAAAAGACCGGCTGGAATCGGATGGCCAAGCGGGAAAAGATTATGGTTGGCAGCCTGATTGCTGGTGTTGCCGCACTGCTCTTCTATTCACTCGTTTTCTCACCACTACTCGAATCCAGACAACGTCTGCAGAAATCAGTGTTAAAAAAGCAGGTGGAACTTCAGCAAATCCATGCACTTCAAAAAGAGTATCAATCCCTGCAGCGCCAATCGGGAGACATCCGGCAGCGCTTAAGCCAGCGCCCGGCAAGCTTCACCCTGTTCGCTTTTATTGAGCAGCAGGCAACGCTCGCAGGAATAAAACAACAAATCAACTACATAAAGCCAAGTGATGTGGAATCCGATGGTTCCTTAGATCAATCGCGGGTGGACATGAAACTGCAACGGATCAGCCTGGAAAATCTTGTTCATTTTCTAAAAGGGGTGGAATCCCCTGAAGATATCGTCTCCATCAGCAGAATTTCAATCCAGGAACATGGCAAGGGAGAGGGCTACCTCAATGCTGTAATCCAGATTGAAACCTATGACCAGGGAGATGACAAATGAACCCTTTCAAAAACAGGCCTCTATTGTTTATCAGCCTAATCATATATACCTTCCTGCTCACTGCCATCCTACTTTACTTTCGTTTTCCAGCAGAGGATATCAAACTCTTCTGTCAAACGCGGCTCACCCAACTCCTGCCTGGAAGCCAATGTACTATTTCTGCTCTTCGTTACAAATTCCCTCTTGGCGTGAAAGTGGAGACCATTCATTTCACAGAGAAAGAGGACAAGGGGAAAACACTCTTTATAATTGATCAGGCATTCATTCGACCAAAGCTCACTGCTCCCCTATCAGAATTTCATGTTACCTGTACTGCATACAAAGGCGAACATGACTTTTCCGTTCTCATTAATAGATCAGAACAAAAATACAGTCTGGCGAATATCCATCTGTTGCATCTGGATATCGGGAAGATCCCCATTCTTAGAAAAACTTTCAACCGCGATATCACCGGGCTGCTCTCTGGAAATGGCAATTTCCACTCCACCTGGAACAATAAGAAATTACTGCATAATGGCCAGGGCAACCTGACCATAGACAAAGGGAGCTTTAGTCTGCTCTTCCCCATCCTGTCCCTCTCTAAAATTGATTTAAAAGAGTTGCAGACACACTTCACTCTTCAAAAAGATCGTATCCAGTTCAACAAAGGACACTTTCAGGGAAAGGAGCTGAAAGGAGAATTTTCAGGAAATCTCACCTTAGCAACACCATTCAAACTTTCAGCATTTACCATTAATGGAGCCCTAGAACCATTGGCCCCTCTGTTAAAAACGAGTAAATACACACAAAATATGGTAATTCAATTAAAAAGACAACACAATCGCTCCACTCTCCCTTTCCTCTTAGAAGGCAGTGTACAGCGACCGCGGTTTAAATTCGACATCTGAAAAACACGAGAACATGGCAAGCCGCTACTCCATCATTCTTTCTTTTCTTTTGGCAACTCTGCTTGCCGCAGGAAGTGTTGAGCTTTTATACCGCTCACTTGATAACGTATTAACTGCAGGTAAAACGGGCCCTGAAGAGCTCAAACAACTGGTCGCTCCCAAGGGAAAGGAAACCCTAGAAAAAAAGGATAAGCAGACAGGCCAGGTTGTCAGTGGCGAAGAGTATACTATCATCAGCAAACGGAATCTCTTTGGCAAAGCTCCAGAGACAACAAACAAGCCAGTACGTACACCCAAAGCAATCCTTAGCACCACATCTCTTGATTTGATGCTCCTTGGTACCATCGGAGGCATGTCAGATGACCAGCGGGCAATTATTCGCAACAAAAAATCGAATAAGCAGGCTATCTATTCTAAAGGAGATGCCATAGAAAATGCCCTGATAAAAGAGATCAACAGGGCCCAGATAATTCTAACGGTAAACGGTAGAGATGAAGTTCTGCTTATGGAAGTGATGAAGAGTCCACCATCTTCAGGAAAGACGAAAAACTATCCCATGCCCGAAGTAACCAGTCCGGCCAATTCAGATGTAGCTGACGACGAACCCACCGAAAGTACGGAGCTTATTGAAACTGCAGAGCCGTTGCCACCTGCAGCAATTCCAAAACGAAGATTGACATTGAAACCGAAAAAAACAACAGGTAGCTGAGCCATGATATATTCAATTTTTCCAACAATTGTGCAAAAAGTCAGGCCACTCACCCTGCTTCTTCTCTGCTGTCTACTCATTTGTATTCCCTGTTCCTCGATGAGCGCAGAGCAGGCAGTTCCTTCTGACACAACAGCAAAAGGCGCCTCGAAACGTTTTATTACCATCGATTTTGACAACGTTGACATCCGTTTATTTATTAAATACATCAGTGAACTTACTGGAAAAAACTTTATCATAGACCGAACTGTCAAGGGGACTGTCTCCATTATTTCACCCACCAGAATTTCAGAAGAAGAGGCATATCGTGTCTTTGAATCTGTACTCTCTGTAAATGGTTTCACCACAGTTCAATCCGGGGCAATGATCAAGATTATGCCAACGGTGAGAGCCCGTACCGAAAACATCGATACCTTGAAGCATGGCTACACATCGGCCCCAGAAGATAGGATTGTCACCCAGCTTATCCCGCTTACCCATACTACTCCCGCTGAGATGAAAAAGGTCCTGGCTCCTCTTATATCCAAAACCTCCGTGGTTATCGCTCATACCCAATCCGGCATGCTGATCGTCACGGACACCCTCTCCAATATCCAGAAGCTACTCTCCATCATTGAGTCTCTTGATGTCGATTATTCCAGTGACGTAATGGAAGTTCTTTCTCTTGAATATGCAACGGCTTCAACGCTTGCCACCACTATCAATGCCATCTTCAGACGTGCGGCAACGCCAGCAAAGGGCGCCATTCAGAGCGGCAGCATTAAGGTGGTTCCCTACGACCGGATCAATGCCGTTATTCTTCTTGCCGGCCCGGGAGATATTCTCCGCGTTAAACGGCTTGTCGCCATGCTGGACACCGAGCCAGAAAAAGATGATGGCAACATTCAGGTAGTCTATCTGCAGCATGCAAGGGCCAAGGACCTTGCCGCAGTCCTTACCGCCCTTCCCGGGCAACAGCAAAGTACTGCAAAAGGTCCCCAGAAGACACCTTCCATCTCCAGAAATGTGAGGATCATGCCGGATGAAGAGACCAACTCTCTTATCATCACAGCATCACGAGCTGAATTCAAAGTCCTCAACAATGTGATAAAAAAACTCGACATCCCGCGTCGCATGGTCTATCTCGAAGCCCTGATTATGGAAGTCAACACCGACGCCACCTTTGATGTAGGAGTAAGATGGATAGGAGCAGGTACATTTGCCGACAATACTGGTGCTGTTCTCGGTGGCTGGGGTGGAGCAGATGGTTTTACAATGGGCCAGGCAGTAGGGACGACCGTTGATGCAGCTGTAGGCACAGGCTTCTCCCTCGGTATCTTAAAACAAGGAATTGAAATTGGCGGCATCACCTTTCCCAATATTGCCGCCATTCTCAACGCATATAAAAAAGACAATAATATTAATATAATTGCCACCCCTCAGATCCTGACCACTGATAATAAAAAAGCAGAAATCAGTGTGGGTGAAAATCGTCCTTATCAAACGAGCAGATCTGAAGCGGCAAATAGCAATACAGAAGGCTATAATACATACGAATATAAAGATGTTGCGACTAAGCTCGCCATAACTCCCCAGATCAACCAACACAACACTCTCCGTCTCGAGATTTCCACAGAAGTCAGTAAATTCAATGAAAGTGCGACTTCAGACACAGATCGACCCGTCACCTTTAAACGTTCAACAAATACCACCGTCCTTGTTCAAGATGGACAGACCATAGTTATTGGCGGAATTATTGGACATGATGCCCTGGAAACAGAATGGAAAATCCCCTTACTGGGCGATATCCCCTTGCTGGGTTGGCTCTTTAAAGAAAACAAAACGGTTCATAACAAAACCAATATGTTCATTTTTATTACTCCACATATTATCAAAAACCCTGCCGATATCGCCAGGGTAACGCTTACCAAAGAGGATGAATTGGACGACGTCATGCCTCAGGTTAAAGAACAACTCCACCAGCAGATAAACCTCGACCACGCCATGTCCTTATCTGATATTGGATTCCAAAAACTGCAGGGAAAAAAATACGATGAAGCAAGAAACTATTTTCAGGAAGCACTCGATATTGATCCAGGCTCCCCCTATGCCCTGATGAATCTCGGAGCAATATCAGAACAGGAAGGAAACACAGTTGAAGCAATTGCTTACTATCAGCAAGTCATTGACAATGCCGAAAACAATACTGACCAAGACGCGATAACTAAAGGGACAGGACTTACAGGAAGAAATCTCTTAAAACTCTGTCGCGAAAATATCAAACGGCTTATGCCGAATCAGGATAGTTGGCCTTCTCCTGAAAACAACGACTGGTAAGTATGCAACACGCAGCAGGTTTTTTCATAGATAGACTAGGCATTCCAGCTGACACGGTTGGGCGGGCCATGGAAATCCAGAAGGAAAGAGGAGGGGAACTGCTGTACACCCTTATGCGGCAGGAGGGTGTTGATGAAATTGACCTCCTTCAAAAAATAGGCCGTGAGTTGGAAATGGAAGTCACTATTTCTCTCCCCTCGGAAATCCAAACGAACTTCACAGCACTACTCCCCATAGCTTTCTTAAAAAAACATATCATGGTGCCGGTTATTGTGCATGATGATACCTTTATTGCCATTAACGACCCCTTCAACTTCCAGCCACTTGATGACCTGCGCCGGATGCTTGATATCAGTGGAGCACGTCCGGTACTCTGCTCTAAGGCAACCATTGTCTCGGCAATAAACTTTGCCTACGACATGACTCAGAATACTGCTGAAGAGGTCATGCACGACATCGATGAAGAAGATCCCGAAGCCCTTTTTAACGAGATTGAAGAAACCGGTGACCTGCTTGACGACACCAGTGATTCACCGGTTATCCGCCTCGTCAACCTTATGTTTTCTCAGGCGGTACGCGACAAAGCTTCTGATATCCATATCGAGCCCTATCAAAATTCGCTGAAGATCAGACAACGTCTTGATGGCATTCTCTATGACATGCTCAGCCCTCCCAAACATGTACAGGCTGCTCTGATTTCACGAATCAAAGTCATGGCCAAGCTCAATATTGCCGAAAAACGTCTTCCTCAGGATGGCAGGATAGAGCTTAAGGTTGCAAACCAGGAGGTGGATATTCGTGTCTCCACACTACCAACTGCCTTTGGAGAACGCGTGGTGCTCCGTCTGTTAGACAAATCATCGGTACTGATTAGCCTTACGGATCTTGGAATGCCGCAAGACCGATTTATCCCCTTTTCAGAACAAATCAAATCTGCAAATGGCATTGTACTGGTCACTGGCCCGACGGGAAGCGGTAAAACCACAACTCTCTATGCCGCACTTACTGCAATCAACAGTACCGATATCAATATTATCACCGTTGAAGATCCCATTGAATACCGGATCAGCGGAATTGGGCAGGTCCAGGTTAATCCAAAAATTGATCTCACTTTTGCCTCGGCACTGCGCTCCATTGTTCGGCAGGATCCTGATGTTATCCTGGTGGGAGAAATCCGTGATACAGAAACCGCAAAAATTGCTGTCCAGTCTGCCCTTACCGGCCACTTGGTCTTCTCCACCCTCCATACCAATGATGCTTCAAGTGCCATAACCCGTCTTATTGATATGGATATCGAACCGTTCCTTATCTCCTCAGCAATCAACGCAGTTCTAGCACAACGCCTGGTACGTATTATCTGTCCTGATTGTAAAACTGCGTATACAGCTGATCCTGATGCCATAACAAAACTGGGACTCGACCCAAAAGAGATGGAGGGTAAACAGGTCTATCGCGGCACCGGTTGTGCCAGTTGTCACCATACCGGTTATAAGGGACGCTGCGGAATTTTTGAGTTACTCCTTATGGATCAATCTATGAAAAATCTTGTTCTAAGTACTGCCAACGCCAGTACCATAAGTGACCAGGCAGTAAAGAACGGAATGATAACACTACGCCGTGACGGAGCAGACAAGGTTCTCGCTGGAATTACCACCATTGAAGAGGTCTATCGCGTAACAAATGAATAGCTTAAGGGGTGTCAGCAAAAATTAGGGAATCCGCCCCAACAGAGTCAGGGGAAATAGATAAGATTCGAAAATCAGCCAATGGTAACTTTGCCCTTGGTAACAAGCCATTCGAGGAAGAAATCAGTGAAATGCTTGATCGTCGTGTACATCGAGGTAAAGCAGGGAGACCTAGGAAAAAAAATTTCCAATAAATTTTCTAATCGTGGTCTGTCCTCTACTACTTGAAAAAAAAAGGCAGAATCAAATGAATGATCCTGCCCTTAGGAGAAGAAAGTTTTTCAGGAATAAACTACTTTTTCTTTTTACAAAGTCTGGAACCTGCAAGACCTACTAAACCTGTTCCAAAGAGGAGCATTGTGGCTGGTTCGGGAACTGGAGCAGATATATGACTTACTTTAGAGATATCGATCGTGGTGCCATTTGCCATTTCATTTAAATTGATAACCGCAAATTGCATTTCCTCTAAATTCTCGAACAAGAAATGTCTTTTATCACTACCTTCTATATTACCAGTTTTTATAAGATAATAAGAAGGGGCAGGATCAAATTCAAATTCATATGCCCATACTTTGCCTTGAACGTAATCATCATAGCCAGTGGTATTAACTTCTAGCCAATCAGCGTACCCATTCTCCTCAAAATCTTCTATCTTAATAAGACCCTCATAATAAATCCCCATAGAATCTAACACTTCATTAATCCAGCCTATCTCTGTTTCACTACCTGAATTATCTAATTGAGAGAACAATGAGGGACAGACCACTATTAATTATTGCTTTTCATCAGCTGTTAAAGTATTGATAGTCCCATGCCAAGACGCCCCCGAATAATTGTTCCCGATATTCCACTTCACATCATTCAACGTGGAAATAATCACCAATCCTGTTTCTTTGCAGAAGAAGACTATCTGTTTTATCTCGATTAGTTGAAGGACCCCACCAAAAGTACAGGCTGCTCTGTCCATGCTTATGTTTTGATGACAAATCACGTCCATATCCTTTTAACTCCCAAGCAATCAGATAGTGCAGGAAACCCTATGAAACGGCTGGGACAGCGATATGTGCAGTACATCAATCGCACCTATAAACGCACGGGCACTCTTTGGGAGGGGCGATTTCGTTCGAGCATTGTTCAGCAGCAGGAGTATTTATTCTCTTGTCAGCGTTATATTGAGATGAACCCGGTACGTGCAGACATGGTTAAGCATCCCGGCGAATACGTTGATCAAGTTATCAGAAAAATGGCTAGGTAAAGAGTTCTGATCTTATAAGTCACCATTCCCTTCACCAGAGTCTTGGTGGAACAGAAACCGCAAGAGGGGTAGCGTATCGAGAGTTGTTTCGTTGCGAACTTGAACCGGGGGAAATAGATAAGATTCGAAAATCAGCTAATGGTAATTTTGCCCTTGATAACAAGCTATTCGAGGAAGAAATTAGTGAAATGCTTGGGCGTCGTGTAAGTCGAGGTAAAGCAGGGAGACCTAAGGAAAAAAATTTCCAATAAATTTTTTAATCGTGGTCTGTCCGCCAATACTTGTCCCCCAATACTTATAGGTATTGTGTCCCCGTATTATTATTTCCGTATTAATTCTGATTTTATCAAAAAATAAAACTGAACGGAGTAAAAATCGAAGAGTTGGAAAGAAACAAGACAAGATTAAAAAGTTGACAATATCGCAAAACGAGATATCGTAATAAATATGCATATAATAACACGAAAGAGAATTGTTGATTTTGCAAATAAACACCCTAACTGTTCTACTGCACTTGAATCTTGGTACAGAATTTTAAAACATTCAACAATCTCAAACTTTATCGACCTACAAGCAATTTTCCCAAGTGCCGACAAAGTAGAGGGTTTAACGGTGTTTAATGTTGGGGGCAATAAAGTAAGGCTTGTTGCTGCAGTTCATTACAACACTCAAAGTGTTTACATTCGCCATGTTCTAACTCACAGCGAATATGATAAAAACAAATGGAAGGAGGGCTAAAAGATGCAGCCACAATTACAAAATATCGCCAACGTTTGGCCATCAATTAGTAATATATTATCTGTCCCACATACCGATAACGATTATGAAAATCTTGTGTCATTACTAGATGGATTAATTCATGAAGTTGGGGAAAATGAGAGCCACCCACTATCTTCCCTGATGGAAAGTATTGGCAACCTAATAGAAACGTACGAAAACAATAATATTTCATCCAATTTAGGTACCCCTACAGAGTCGTTACGCTATTTAATGAAAGAACATGGGTTAAAACAATCTGATCTTCCCGAAATTGGTAGCCAAGGTGTAGTCTCTGAAATAATGAAGGGGAAAAGAAGTTTAAACATTCGTCAAATCAAAGAATTAAGTATGAAATTTGGTATATCACCACTGGTTTTCATCCAAGATAATTAGCTGCCATAAATAGTACAATCGAATAGCCGGGTAGAACCAATAAGTGATCTGATGCTAATGCCAATTTTAAAATTTGAACACCATTCAGCTTTGCAAAAATTCGTACAGAACGCACGAGGAAACAAATATGATCTCTCAGGTCTTTTAATTTCCCATTCTGCAAAGGCTCATGGTTGCGAGACAGTACTTACTTTTGATAAAAAATCCTCCACATTCAGCCTATTCGAATTGGTAAAATAACATAATTGGAATGGCCAGATTTTTCTCGACCTCCCCTCGCCCTCGCCGGTACCCAAAACCATTTTGCCCTTTATCTTTTATCCTTTCCCGAAAACCTAAAACCCCGAACCGAATACCTGCCTTCAACCCGTCTTTAATCTTTACCCAAAACCTTTTTGCCTTTTATCTTTCATCCTTTCCCGAAAACCTAAGACCCCAAGCCGAAAACCTATCTTTTATCCTATCTTTTGTCCTCACCCAAGAACCTGCCTTCAACCCATTTATAATCTTCACCCAAAACCGTCTTTGGTCCTTAGCTGTTATCTTTTCCGAAGACCTAAGACCGAAAGCCGAAAACCCATCTTTTAGCCTTTTCCCGAAAACCTATCCCGTATCTTTTAATTCTTCCTTCTGCAAAGAAACAAGGTTGTGAAGCTGTAATTACTTTTGATACGAAAGCGTCTGGATTCAAGCTGTTTGAGATGGCAAAACATTGAAATACAGGGAATATTACCTGTATTTGTTTTTCTCGGTCGCTTATTTACCAGTCTTTGACATGCATCTGGAAATTGAAGCTCTGATGCTGTTTGCAATTTGGGGTGATTTTTCCAATAGCTCTTTATGGTCTGCAAGGGTATCAGTGATCAACTGAGCAAGTTTTCCGATGGTTTCTTGAGTCTTTTTTACTCCTAGTTTATTGCCGAAACGTTGCAGTTCAATCTGAGAGGGAAATTGTTTTTTGTTTCCGTTCATTTTTAAGGCAGGGGTGTCATGCTTAAAATATGGGAGAGTTGAAATAATATCATAGACAGGTGATAATCTTATGGTTTCAGGTGCCTGTATGTCATCATAAATGAGAGAAAAATTTTTCTTATGGGCATCACCGTTACCCACAAGTGATGACAATACCAGAATGCGAAAGAAAATCTCTATATCCTGCCGGGGTTTTGCACTGTACATTTCAATGACCCTTGCCAACGTTTCATAGGAACCGGAATATTTATCTTTTGTACTTTCTCCCAGTAGAACTGAAAAATCCTCAAGGCCAATTCGCCTGCCATCAGGGGCGAGATCAAAGCGTTGTATGACGAATAATTTGTGATCATCTGATAGGTGAAATTCTGGTACCTTCAACCCGCATTTCAGTGCAGCTGACATACAAAAAAATTCGTTAATAGCAAGACCTGGGTATTCATCCAGTCCACTCTTGATTATCAAGCCAGGTGTGTGGAATGTTGCGCGTTGATCTCGGACAAGTATCTTGGGTTGTACGCCACTAATTGATGTCTGCAAAAGATATTTGTCGACCAACTCTTCAAACAGAGGCTGCTTTCCCTGCCATTGGAGTATTTCGGCTAGATTTTCTTTTTTTACCTCATCCTGCGGGAATTGATCCGACGTAAAGCCTACCCTACCGATTCCAAAATCTTTCTGAAGTGCGAGAAACAGCATCTCATCCACCCGGATATGTTTTTGCAGACGTTCAATGATACGCTCACGTACAAATCCTTCAGGGATATTTTGTTCAAAAATTGGGTGGAGGGCCCCTCGGCTATAACTGGGCAGACGTACGGGCATAGAAAGTGATATCTGTTTATTTGTTGCGGATCGATGCGCATAGGCAAAAGTAAAGCGGTGCGTCTTCTCTAAAGTTCCACTTTCACCTTCTGGTACATTGACCTGGAGTAATTTGACCCTTTCATTCATTGTCTAATTCATCCAGGGTCGGGAAGCGTTTAGGGGAAAGGGTTACCTGCAATCCTAATGCTCGAATTACATCTAAAGCCCTTTGCAATGAGCCTTTGTATACTCCGCGCTCAAGTTCTCCAATTACCTGGCGCCTTACTGCAGCTAGTTTGGCAAGATCAGCTTGTAGAATTCCCCTATGTTTCCGTGAACTACGGATGTTCTGCCCCAGTAGCTCCATGTCATTTAAGATTTGCATGTTTGCAATATAGAACATTCGTGTGGGTAAGGCAATGAATGTTTGGAATTATGAACAGGAAGCAACAAATAGGGGACAGACCACTATTAAACATTGCTTTTCATCGGCGGTTAAAGTACTGATAGTCCTATGCCAAGACGCCCCCGAATAATTGTTCCCGATATTCCACTGCACATCATTCAACGTGGAAATAATCGCCAATCCTGTTTTTTTGCAGAAGAAGACTATCTGTTTTATCTCGATTGGTTGAAGGAGTATGCCAAAAGTACCGGCTGCTCTGTCCATGCTTGCGTATTCCACTGAATCCGGCCACTCATTCCGGGGGAAACCGGCCACCTAGTC
>CAZDJE010000080.1:0-15495 GCA_964505715.1 uncultured Desulfocapsa sp.
CGAACAGATGAGGATAGCAAAAACCAGACAGAAGTCAAGTGAACTACACCTAGTTAGGTATGATCAAGTCGTAATTAGATGAGTTAAGAAGGTGCTGGGGATGCACATAACGGCTTATCAAGAATATACAGGAGAGGACAGATCCTATGATGCCTATTGAGTAGCAGCATGGCAACACCTACGAGCTTCTCTTTCCAAGAATTGATGAGAATAATAGGGATAGTAATTAGAAGTTCTCCAGTAGTAGGTAGTGCCGAATTGGTTGAAATAATTTGGTAATAGGGAGATTATAGAAACGGATAGAAATCATGGCGTAAATACTAAAAATCCGTGTGTTAGAAAATCTTGTACAATTGATATTGCCAAATCAAATCTTTTATAACATACCCTCTCATGAGACTTGCGATTATTCCTGAATCCAGTAACAGTTGCATGCCATCGGATGTGATATAATATGAGTTTTGTCTGATACTCTTCAATGACTAGAAAGTTTCCCAATAACGACCGCTCGAGTAAATTCTACCATTTGGATGTGGTTCTTCGGTGAATTTGCCACATGGCAGTGCAATAAAATCCTGTGCTTCTCGGTCATCCATAAACTTGGCGAAACCATTCTGCTGTAATGCTTGTTCTGCCATATCAATACTATCAAAGATTATTTCATCGAAGACACCACAAGTGTCACCGTAGAACACCACTAACACATCATTTTCTCTCTCAACCGTTACCGCCCAGTTTTGCTGGAGGAACTCTACAATTTTGAACCAGGGAGCTTTTGCTAATTCTTTAGGGATGTCTGTATACATAATTATTTGTGCGGTTATCTATTAAGATTGTTATCTGTACACGCCCCTGTAATAAGCTATAAAGAACGTTGGGCTTAATAATGTGTGGCATTCGGTACATGTCACTTCATTCTCACAGATAGCAAGTGAGTCCCGTTTGATAATACTATCTGAATAGGACCGCAGTGTGTTTCTTTGTATGGATTCGTTGATGGTAAGAGTTTTACTTTCATAGTGACTAGTATACTCTGTTTTGGGTGAAGGTTTCAATCCTTAGGCTTAACCATGTTCGTCGCCAATAATGAAAGATTGAGGTGTCAGCAGTTTAGGATTTTTTAACTGAAAGTTTATTTGTTCGTCCTTGGAAAAATTGGTACAGGGGTGGTACTGAGTGGCGGAAGTAAAAAAGCGGTTAAGCTGAAAAACAGCCTAACCGCTTGATTTTATTATGGCTGGGGAACAAGGATTCGAACCTTGATAGACGGAGTCAGAGTCCGTAGTCTTGCCATTAGACCATTCCCCAGTGAGTGTATCTCTGACAAGGTCGTTTATTTAGACAGTTTTCGTTGTTCTGTCAAGAAAAAATGACCATTAGGAAATGAGGACTCCGGCATAGCCGACAACCTGTTTAATGTCGCCTGTGATTTCACCGGAATCGGTGTAGCGGACAAGCTCGGTTTTTGTGGCCCCAAGTTCCAGGGATGTTATCAGTGCCACTGTGACCGGCATAATTCCACACATGGAGATACCATGTCCAGTGACGGAACGATACAGGATGTTGGGATCCATCTGTGACAGTTTTTTTAACACATACTGATCTTTTTTATTCGCAGCTTCCCGTGGCTCGTAATGCGTCATATCGGTGGAGGCAACGATCAGGACATCTTCTTCTCTTCGTTTGATGACTTCAGCAAGGGCAAGTCCAATTTCATCAAGAACTTGGTAGGAGATATGGGAAATAGCAATGGGAACAATGGAAAGATTTGGCTGCCTAAATTGCAGAAATGGAAGCTGAACTTCAAGTGAGTGCTCGTACTTATGGGCCAGTTCGTCTTCTTCGATATAGTCTGTCTCATCAAGCAGTGCCTGAGCAAAATCCCGGTTTACAGGGACATCACCCATGGGCATCTTCCAAGTTGCCGTAGAGAGGGCAGCGGGGCCCCCTTTTCCGGTATGGTTGGGGCCTAGAAGAATAACTGTTTTAGGTATTTCTATACCACCCAGGGTTTCAGCTGCAATACTCCCGGAATAGACATACCCAGCATGCGGAGAAACAGCAGCTAGTACCTTTTTCTTCTCTTTGGGGGGATCGCCGATCAAATCCTGAACGGCTAGAGTCAGAGATTCTTTATCTCCAGGGTAAAATCTGCCAGCGACGGCTGGTGAACGGGTAATAGATTCCATATCAGTTTCGTTTCACGCTCCACCCGGTTCCTTCCGGTCCATCGTTCAGTTCGATTCCTCTTGCTAGTAGTGTGTCACGAATTTCGTCACTACGAGCCCACTCTTTATCTTTTCGTGCCTGGTTGCGTTCCTGAATAAAAGAGAGGATTTCCGCCTCACTTATGTTGGTTTCTGCAAGCATGGCTGCTTTTTTTGCAGCCAGATAATCGCCTGCATTTTCCTGTAGTATTCCCATAATAGCAGCAAGCTCTATTATTTTAGCAGCAGTCTTTTTTAGCAGATCATGATCAGCAGTTGCTGGAATCTCAGGGAGCTGACGAATGATTTTATTGATGACTTTGACTGTTTCAAAAAAGCTGGCCTGAGCCTGGGCAGTGTTGAAATCATTGTTCATGGCCTTTTGAAAACGCTCTACCAATGAGTCAATCTTCTTAATATCCTTAGCCGTTGCAACGGTATCAGTATCGGTAGAATGTGTATCACTTAAGCTCTGGACGGAGGCAATACATTCATACAGGCGATCAAGGCCGGACATGGCATCCTGCATGGCGGCTTCGGAAAAATCCAGTGGGTTACGATAGTGGGTGGAAAAGATAAAAAATCGTAGCACTTCAGGGTGGTAATGGGCAAGGATATCCCGGATAGTCAGGAAATTTCCAAGAGATTTGGACATTTTTTCATCACGAATGGTGACAAAACCATGATGAATCCACATATTGACATAGGGTTTGTCATTGGCCCCTTCGCTCTGGGCCAGTTCATTCTCATGGTGAGGGAAAATCAGATCCTGTCCGCCGCCATGAATATCAAAGGTGGAACCGAGGTATTTGCGACTCATGGCAGAGCATTCAATATGCCAGCCGGGTCTACCAGGACCCCACGGGCTATCCCAGCTGGGCTCACCGGGTTTTGAAGCCTTCCATAATACAAAATCCATGGGATTGGTCTTGTTTTCATTGATAGAAACACGGGCTCCTGCCTGCATATCTTCCAGGTTACGACCGGAAAGTTTGCCGTACCCTTCAAAGGAATGTACCTTATAATACACATCTCCGGCTGCAGGGTAGGCCATCTTCTTATCAATGAGTTTACTAATAAGATCTACCATTTCCTGAATATGTTCGGTGGCTTTTGGCTCCATTGTGGGCCTGTCCACACCGAGTTTATCCATATCAACGTAGAACTCATCTATAAAACGATTGGCCAGTTCTTCAGTTGAGGTGTTCTGTTCGGCAGCCCGGGCTATGATTTTGTCATCAATGTCTGTAAAGTTACGGATATAGGTAACTTTGTAGTCCAGATAGCGAAAATAGCGGACGATCATATCAAAGGCTAGCGCCGAGCGGGCATGTCCGATATGACAGTAGTCGTAAGAAGTAATTCCACAGACGTAAAGTTTGATATGGCCCGTTTCAAGGGGATGGAATGCTTCTTTCTTCCGCGTAAGAGTGTTATATATTTTGACTGTCATAATGATTGAATCTGGAAAGCTGTTTGCTATTAATCAGGAACTAAGGTTAATTTGATGACGTTTTTTTACTAAGTCATCTGGTAACTGTTCATCGAGGGCAAGCAACTAATTACCCTTAACTCTAAACTGTAACTTGAGCTTTTAATAAACTCAGTACATATATTTAGCAAATAGTACCATAAATAGATTGCGGGGAAAAGAGAAGAATGAGCGAGCGTATGGATGAAAGTAAGCAGACTATTGCTGAAGAAAAACCTAGTCTGTGGCAGGCATTACTGAACAAAAGGATGTTGATTTGTATCTTTAATGGCTTTACCGCTGGTCTCCCTTTATATTTCTTGGCCCAGCTTATCCCTGCATGGTTACGAAGCGAGAGTGTTGACTTAAAAACTATTGGATTTTTTGGGCTTGTTTTACTTCCGTTCTCATTTAAATATCTTTGGGCGCCATTTCTTGACCGGTATGTACCACCATTTTTAGGAAGACGCCGTGGCTGGATGATGGTGAGCCAGATTGGTCTCTTAGTTTTTATGGTTTCCATGGCGGTGTTAAATCCGCAGGACAATATTCAGATGATTTTATACGTTGGTCTGGCGATTGGCTTTTTCTCTGCTACTCAGGATATTGTGCTTGATGCGTATCGTCGTGAATTACTGGCGGACAATGAACTGGGACTTGGAAACTCCTTCTATGCAAATGCATATAGAGTCGCCGGATTTGTTCCCGGAGGTCTTGGATTAATTTTGTCTGATTATATGCCGTGGTCCATGGTTTTTATTGTGGTCTCTTTATTTATGTTTGTTGGGATTATTCATACCTTTGCTATAAGTGAAATTGACACCCGGGTTGCTCCCCCGAAGTCGTTACAGGAGGCTGTCGTTGAACCGTTTAAAGAATTTTTTTTAAGGGATGGATTTAAGTCTGGTTTACTGATTCTACTATTTGTTTTCTTCTATAAATTTGGGGATACGGTTGCAACAGCTCTGATAACACCATTTTATCTCGATGTTGGGTTTTCAAAAACAATTATCGGGACGGTGGCGAAGGTAGTTGGCCTGTGGTCGATGTTGCTTGGTGGATTTGTCGGCGGACTGTTGATGTATCGAATGGGTATTAATAAGGCTCTGTGGATTTTTGGAGTTGTTCAGGTGATGTCTATCTTTGGGTTTGCATTACTGAATGAAGTGGGAGCAAATGTCTGGGTCTTGGGTGGGGTGGTTGCTTTTGAATATTTGGGGGTTGGCCTTGGTTCTGCTGCTTTAATGGCATTTATTGCTAAAAGCACCAATAAGAAATTCACCGGCACCCAGCTTGCTTTGCTCAGTTCCCTTTTTGCGATTCCGAAATCATTTTCCGGTATATTAGCAGGTGTACTGGTTGAGGGAATTAAAGAAAAAGATGGTATGTTCTATGCTGTTCTGGGTAACGTAGGTGGGATAGGATATACCAATTTCTTTTTTGTCTGTGCGGTGCTGGCAATTCCCGGGATGATATTGCTCCTCTGGGTCGCTCCGTGGAATGCAAATGAAAATGGAGAAGCACAGTTACCATAGAGGCAGAGCCTGAAAGCTGCTATCTGAGTATAGCCTGGGCTACAGAAGTTTCTGGGTTGTCATAAATTGTATGAGTTTCCGGTGTCCTGAAGGGAACGCGTAGTTTGCAAGATCAGCATAGGAAACCCAGTTGAAATCCTGTGCGGCATGGAGAACAGGATCACTGTTCTGCTGTAAAAGAGAAACCAAGAAACAGTGGAGCGTTACTTTGTAGCGTGTGTAGTGGTGAATTGTTGTCGTGATTTTTGAGTCTACCTCTACCCTGAATTCAGTTTCTTCTAAGAATTCCCGAACAACACATAGCTCTGGGGGTTCATCTCTTTCGAGTCGTCCGCCAGGAAATTCCCATAGCGATCCCCACACATCATCTGCAAGACGCTGTTGAATAAAGTACTGCCCATTATGAATCAGAACCCCAGTGGCCATTTCAATGGGAATGATTTTAGTACTTTTCTTTGGAGCAGGCCGCTCGGGTATAAGGTCATATTTGAGTGCCAGACAGTGTGAGGTAAGCGGGCAGGAGGAACAATCCGGTTTTTTGGGTCGGCAGATCAGGGCACCAAGTTCCATGAGTCCCTGGTTAAAATTTCGTGCATGATTTTTGGGAAGAAGCGCTTCTGCCTTCTGCCAGTGAAGTTTCTTTGCCTCCGGGCTGCCAGGAATCAAGTCAATATTAAAGAGTCTTGAAAACACTCGTTCGATATTGGCATCCACAACCGGGACATCACGGTTAAAGCTGATCGAAGCAATTGCCCCTGCCGTATAGGGGCCGATTCCAGGTAAGCGCAGCAGATCTTTGCGTTGAGCCGGAATACTGCCATGATAATCTTTTATAAGGAGACGTGCTGTTTTAAGGATATTTCGGGCCCTTGAATAGTAGCCCAGTCCCTCCCAACACTTCAGTACCTGATGCTCCGATGCGTTTGCAAGTGTTGCGATATCTGGAAATGCATCCATCCAGCGATTAAAAAACAGTGTCACCCTGTCCATCTGGGTTTGCTGAAGCATGATTTCAGAAATCCATATCTGGTAAGGCTCGTAGCCGTGTCGCCATGGAAGATCGCGCTGGCTGATCTCAAACCAGTCAAGGAGTGCTTTTTGAAGAGGATTCATAGTATTCTGTTTTAGGAAAAAGTTACAAACAATTGCACAATATGCTTGCGCATCTGGTTACAGTTTCTTACAGTTAATTGAAATAGGAAAATAGAAGAAGCGTTTTTAAGACTCTGTTAAAAAAAGGTAAGGAATGATTATGAAAAGTCTTGTTGTCTATTCATCAAAAAGTGGTAATACCAAAAAATTGGCCGATGCTGTCTATAATCACCTGAGTGGTGAAAAAGAGATATGTGCAGTGGCGGATGCTCCTGATCCTGCCGGGTATAGTTTTGTTGCTGCCGGGTTTTGGTTGCAGGCGGGACAACCCGATCCGGATTCCCAGGCATTTCTTGCAAAGATTGAAGAGGGACAGGATCTGTACCTTTTTGCCACCCACGGTGCTGCTACCGGTTCTCCCCATGCTGAAAATGCAATGAATGCTGCCAAAGCCATTGCTGCCAAGGGACATGTTATTGCTACTTTTTCCTGTCCGGGGCAGGTGCCTGAAAAAGTTTTGGAAATGGCTGGGAAGAAGGACCCGCAGCCTCCATGGCTTGCCGATGCTCCTGCAGCCGTTGGGCATCCAGATGAAACAGATGTGAAGAACGTCGTGCGCCTGCTTGAGGAACTGGATTTACCTTAATCCGGTGAACCGTTGAGGGAGGTGAACAGGAAGTCCGGTTTATCTCCCTTTCCTCTTATCCAATTAAGCCCGTTCTGTACCGAATGGAAACCAAAGAGGCGATCTGTCAGGGCTTGTTTGCCTGGGAAGTCAATCAGGCTGATTCCAAGAATAATTGTTAAAATGCCCTGACCGGGGAGAAAGAGCATCAGGATTCCCGCTGTAATCAGAATGCATCCTGTCAAATAGCGCAGAATACGAAGGAGGATAAACATCACTGGATGTTCATCCTCCTTTTTTGTTTGTTCGTGCAGATGGAGAAAAAAATCCGTATCAAGCCTGTTGATAATCCAGGGAATGATCAGCAGGCTCAAGAAAAAAGTGGCGGTGGAGACAATACCAAGAAGCGCAATTGCAGGTCTATATGTGTCGAGGAAAAGTTGCATGAACTTTCTAAGTTGTTAGGTGAAAGTTGATAAGTTCGTAAAAATTTCAAATTCGAGATGGCTAAGTAGATAAGCAAAGACTTCGAAAAACTTCATATGCGAGGCGCACAACGAAGCAGATGAAGAGTTTTTACGACGCCATCAAAGTTAAGCAGATACATTGGCAAGCAGCCAGAGCCGCCAGGTATCACTTTTTCTTCGTTCAAGAAGTTTGAGGTGTTTCATTGGTAGGGCTGTAAGAAGTTCCTCTTCCATGGAGGGAATAAATCCGGAAATTATGTAGTAGCGAGCATTCCAGAAATCGGGATTTTCAAAAAACTCCACCAGTAATCCTTTGTATAGATTGGCAACAACCAGATCGACATGGGTGTCGGGAAGTGCGCCTCGTAAATCGGCCTCCATTACTTTGATCTGTGAGTCACAGCTGTTTAACCCCACGTTTTTTTCGGCCACCAAGCAGGCAAAGGGATTGTTGTCATAGGATCGTATGGTCTCAACACCCAATTTGGCCGCTCCAAGAGAAAGTAATCCTGTTCCCGTACCAAAATCCACCATGCTGTTAATTGCCTTGGAATTTGAACAGAGTATATCGCTGATGGTCTGCAGGCAGAGTCTAGTGGTGGGGTGGAAGCCGGAACCAAATATTACACTTGGATCGAGGTGAATGGGGATGTCGTCACTGTTCTCTGGGAGTAATGCTCTCTCCCAAAGAGGAGCTACAACAAGAGGCGGTACGGAGAAGGTGGTGATGTCAAGACCGGCTTCCCAATCCTGATAGTTCAGATTGGCTTCATATATAATTTTTGCGCCACTTCGATTGCAGATGTCTTCAATCAGCTGTTTTTTATCTTTATGGAAGAAGAGGATTGCGGTGTCATCTTCGATCCATGTTCCAATCAGGTCTGGATCATCAACAACGCCCAGGTCAATACGGTCAAAATTGTAGACGTAGAGCTGGTCGTAACGACTATACGGTGGTCTTAACATATTTACTCTTCGTTCTGTTCAGATGTTGTAATGCTGAGGATGGTTCCGTTTGCGGGAGTTTTGTCTGAAAGTTTTGTTGTCTTTATAATACTTAGGCGCTGTGGCGAAATATTCAGGCTGTGAACGAAAAAATCATGAACAAGAAGGCTACGTTCGGCGGCAAGTTTAAGCAATATATCGTCACCGATATGGACGGGACGAGCGAGAATTGGTTTGTATCCGACAAGATCTTTTTTTGGAATGTTTTCTTCTTTTAAGGTTTTCCCGGGAACAACCGCCGCTAAAGCCTTCTGTCTTTCCTGGTATGCGGCACGCGCTTCCTTATTGATGGTATTAACACGTTGCTGTTCTTTGTCCGCTTCTATTTTCTGTAAAACTGCCCGGTCTGTTTTTGTGTCTGCAACTCCCGTGATTGTAAGGCTGAGTCTCGGATGCTCGCTTAACAGCTCAGCGTACCTGCTCAGCTGTTGCTTGCTGTCACTGTTTATCTGGTTGGATCCTATTTGAAAAGAGATAAAGTTATGGTCTTGGAGATCTTTGAAGCTGCGGTCAAGCAGGAGTGGGGCGTAGGATGCCTTTATTACGGTGGTTTGGAAGTTGGCAATACTTTCCTTAAGGAGTGAATGGCTGCTGTCGCTGATTTCGATTGTTATCGGAAAGGAGTTATTGGAATCGTTTAAGAAAGCGAGCGCAAGGGCGGTGTCTGAGTCGTGCGATGTTGCCTGCAAATTTGTTAATAAAATAGTATTTTTGCTATCAAAAAGAGACTGCTTCTCCGTCATATTCAAATCCAGATCCACGTGTGTTGTCTCTGTCGTGACTGGGATTAATTCGAGTTGTTTTGAAAACAGGTTAAGCGGGAAGTTTGATATCCTTGTTTTGGCCCGTGCTTCCAATGTTTCATCAAAAAGAGCTAAGGCTCCGGAAATATCAATTGCAGAGTCCTCAAGTTGGCCGTTCAGGTTGAAGGGTGCAAGGCCATTTTTGTTGGTATTGAAGTTTTTTATACGTGCGTCGAGCAAAGTAATGGTGGTGGACCAGGCAGGAGAGACACGCCTGTCTACAAGGGTTACAGAACCGTTCTTTACCGTGAGGTCTTTTATTTCAATGGGAAAAAGTGTATCAGCTTGTAAACTCTTTTGGGTCAGGTGCTGCACTCCTTTCTGGAAATCCTGAAAAGGTGAATCCGCACTGCGTTGCCACTGGAACTTTGGAGTGTCTATGGTTACGGATTCTGTTTGCAGTGAAAAAGGGGAAAAGCGACAGCTGATGCTGTTCAATTCTGCTGATTTCCAGGTGATAAGTGGTGTTTTAGCCTCAGTCTGCAAAAAAGAATCGGTGAGTCTGAGGTCCCCCTGAAAGGAAGAGGCTGGAAAGCTGTAGATGCCTTTACCGTGAAGGGATGATTTGCTATGAGCTAGGAGTGGCCATCTGGACCAAAATGGAGAAAATAATTTTGATTCAATATTTGAAAATGCGATATTTGCTTCAACATGTAAGGGGGCAATATTGAGTACTCCCTTGGACTTGATGATTCCCTCCGGGGCTAAATGGCCAGAGAAGGCAAAGTTTTCTGTTGTTGAAGCATCTTCAAGTCTGTTTGTCTGAAAATGGACATCGGAGATCCGTAGAGGCTTTTTTTGATTGAGATTGTTGCTTAGTATGAGCGTTCCGGCAAAATCAATACCCTTGATAAGCGGATGCTTTTGGTCTGCGAAAAGATGATTAAAGAGAGGTGGTAGTTTGTCACTGTTTAGCGTCAGTTTGCTCTCTTTTAGAAAGATATTGCCCAGGTTGTATTTTTCAGCTGTTTTACTAAGGCGAGTAAAACGTACAGAAGCTGCTTCTAACCATGGTTTATTCCTATGAAGGAGCTTTAAATCCTGAAATTGCAGGATAGCACTCTCGAGCGTATAGCTGGCAGGTTTGTCGGGTGGAGCATAAAAGTTTAAGTCGCCGGATAAGGTTGCAGTTCCAAGAATAATATCCTTTGATTCGGGGTGAAGTTGTTGAAAAAGTGATGCGGCAGGAAATTTGTTTAGCAGCAGTTTGCCCTGGATGGTGTCGCTATCCAGAAAAGTGGCCTGCCAAGAAAAATCACCCATATTATGTGAATGGTTTCCACTGATATGAATAATTCCGGTTGCTGCAGCTGAGTCGTAATTTTTGATGGTGAGCTGCAGATCGTTCCACTCCGAATTGCTATCAGGGTGTAACAGGGTGAGTCTGCTCTGGTCGGTGAGAAATCTGTCGATCTGGAGAGTTGGTGGGTTTGTTGTTTTTTCTTGTAAGGGGAAAAAAGTTTTGTGCAGGGCTGCCTGAAAGTGCTGTGTGTTCCCTGTAAGATGGATATTTCGGGTGATGATATCTTTGATGTGGAAAACCTTTCCCATGGGGGTGATCATCGCATCCAGTTTCATCACAGGAACGGTCACTTTAAAATCATTTTTTATCCCGTTTATTTCAATATCAACCACATCCATTTTGATATCAATATTGAGCCTGTTTCCCTGGCGCTTGTCTGGGGAAAAATTGATTTCAAGGGTGGTATCTGCCCAGCCCTTGCTCATGCTTAATGGAATAGATGATGGTAGATATGAAAAATAGGGAACCAGGTTAAGAGATTTTATGGAACAGGAAAGTTGTGTCTGGAAGCCCTGATTATCCTCAAGCTGAACAGCTTGACCACTGAGTTGGATCGGACTGTTGTTGAAAATTGCTGAAAAATGAGGCTGGATATAATTTTTTGATTGGAAGTCAAAGTTGGAAAGAGTTGGAATGGCAAGCTGTAGCTCTTCAATAATATGTTTTTTATCTGTAACCTGGTCTTCAAAAAGGATACGACTTTTTATAATATCAATGTTGTTGAGTGAAAAGAGAAAGGGCAGCTCAGCAAAATTTATTATGTCACCTTTTTCCTCTGTTTTGGAGAATTGGGAAAGTGCCGGAATATTATAGTGTTTATCCTTATAACGGATGAGGTTTAATTGCAGATTCTCGATTGTCAGTTTGTCGCAGGTGTAGGAACTGCGGATGAGAGAAGTGAAATCAAGATCAATAAGAAGTGTCTGGAGAGTGAGTAAAGGCTCAGCTGCCCTTGGTTCCTGAAGATCAACCGTAATATCTTCCAGGGTTAGTTGGAAGTTGAGAGGGTTCAGTTGAACATTTCGAATGGAGAGATTGAGGCCTGTTTCGTTTTCGATATATTGAGGGAGATATTTTTGTATTACCCAGGGAATAATGTATGTGCCCCCAAGAAGATAGCCTGCAATAAGGACAGCAATAAGGAGTGGGAAAATAAATGATTTCTTAGGCGCAGGTGTTTTGGGCGTAGGTTCGTGCTGTTTTTCGGGCGGTGGAACAGGGGAGTTGCCATTGATGGCTATGGAACCGTAATGATCAGACATAAAAATAGATATGATGTGGACGTTCTTTTTCTTGCATCTGCTGTGGATTTTGCAATAGAGTTGAAGAAAGTAGCATATTTACACTGTTTCTTAGAAAAATGATTAGCGACGTAAAACTCTGAGTTACAACCAGTATACTTAACATCGAAAACAAAAAAATAAAAAAGTAAAAAAATATGGATAGTCGGCGAAAGATTATTTTATCCCTTTGTCTCATCCTGGCATTTTTGCTGGTGGGAACCGTTGGCTATGTGGTGATCGAACATTATACTCCACTGGAAGCCATTTATATGGCGGTTATTACCATTACCACCGTTGGATATGGTGAAATACATGCCTTAAGTGATGTTGGCCGGATTTTTACAATGTTTCTCCTGCTGTTTGGAGTGGGAAGCCTTGCCTTTGCCGTACATGCCATTATCGAATCAATGCTAGAACGGGCTTCGAGCCCGGCACGGGGGAAACGTGTCATGGAAAAAAAGATCAGTCGTCTTGAAAACCATACTATTATCTGTGGACATGGACGGGTAGGAGAGGCTGCTGCTGAACATTTAAAGGAATCCGGAAAGGATTTTGTTGTGCTCGAGAATTCTAAGGAGCAGTGTGCAATATTGCGAGAGCGTGGATATTTATATCTGCTAGGTGATGCGACAAGCGAGAAAACCTTAATAGCAGCAGGGATTAAGTCGGCAGGATCACTACTGGCCTTGCTGAACTCTGATCCCGATAATCTTTTTGCAGTTCTTACGGCGCGTGAATTAAACCCAACTCTCCATATTGTCGCACGTTCAGAATCTGCATCGGCTGAATCTAAAATTCTTCGAGCCGGAGCCGATTCTATTATCTCTCCCTATGCTTCAGCCGGAAGAAGAGTGGCTGGCAAGGTGATGGCGAGATCGCGTCAATATCATCCCGGGGCTGTGGCCAGTGAATCGATACTCTCAGGAACAAATTCAAAGTGGATTGAAGTAACTGGGGAATCGGGTCTTGTCGGACATGTGGTTGAAGCTGCTTCTACCTTTGTTGATGGTCAGGTTATGGGGATTCGGCGTGCTGGTCGTGATATTCTGGCACCTACGCCTGACACTGAACTTGAAATTGGGGACAAGTTGCTGGTGATTTTTGTAGGGGCAGCAGCAGTGGAGGATTTTCATCCGGAACAGCCTGGAAAAATCGTGCTGGTGGATGATAACCCTGTTATTCGAAGGTTATACACAAGACTTTTTCAGAAGGCCGGATTTAATATTATAACAGCCTCCACCGGACGTGAGGGGAGTGATATCATCCTGCGTGAACAGCCGGATGCTGCGGTGGTTGATTATCTGTTGGGGGATATAACTGGTCTTGAACTTTGTGCTCTGGTTCGTAAAAGTGCGGATGGGCAGGGTGTTAAGCTGATTCTGTTCACCGCAGATGAGCGTCAGGAGGTGCATGATAATGCCATGAAGGTGGGAGTTGATCTGGTTGTATTGAAAAGCCCAGATGCCTCGGAAATTGTCAATTTGGTGCGTGCTGAACTTGCAGGCGAAAGAAAAAAATAGGGAAAGAATAACACTGCAGAAGCAGAAATGCGTTTTCTTTGGAAAAAGTTGTTATATTCAAGTAGTATAAAGAAATTGGTGCTTGATTACTCTCCTTTTAGCTTGACGTGATGAATAGTGATGCTTGAAAGTCTAAATATTTTCCGCTGGCAGGACATCCTTGATATCCTGATTGTCGCTTTTATTATATACCAGCTTATTGCTATTATCCGTGGTACCCGATCTGTTCAGATGGTGCTTGGGCTAATCGTGGTGGGTATGGTTTATTTTATGGCCTCCATCCTCGATCTTGTCACCCTGCAGTGGTTGCTGAAAACTTTTCTCAGCTCCCTGTTCCTTATTATTGTGATTGTTTTTCAGCAGGATATCCGCAAAGCTTTGACCCAGGTGGGCAAGTCTCCTTTTCAAAAAAATCTTGATATGGCTGAAAAAGACCTGGATGAGATTATCCGTGCTGCCTTCTACTTATCAAAACGCCGTATCGGAGCCCTAATCGTTATTGAAAGAGAGACAGGATTACGTGAATTTGTTGAGTCTGGTTTTAAATTGAATGCAAATCTCAGTAAAGAGCTGCTGATATCTATTTTTATGCCCGTATCTCCTCTTCATGATGGTGGGGTTATCATCTATAAGGGAAGGGTACAGACCGCAGGATGTATTATGCCGCTGTCGCAAAATCCATATATTAATAAGCGTTTTGGTACACGTCATCGGGCGGCAATTGGTTTGTCAGAAGAAACAGATGCTGTAGTTGTGGTTGTCTCGGAAGAGACTCAAGAGGTGTCGCTTGTACAGCATGGAGCTCTTACAGCCATGCATGATGAGATGACTCTAACCAACACTCTGCGTACTATTTTTCTGCCAAAGGATAATATGAACAGTGGTTGGAAACAGTGGGTGTGGCGCTCATGAGTATTTTTCATTTCCAGCACTGGATGCAGCTCTCTCCTAAGGACTGGGTGCTTCGTCTTGTATCGTTTGGGCTTGCTGTTACACTCTGGTCTTTTGTAGGCGGAGAAGACATTGTAAATAAAAATGTCATGGTTCCGGTGGAGATCATTAATCTGTCGCGTGATCTTGTTATTTCCAATCAGTATAAGAAGGAAATTGAAGTTTCCGTAAGTGGCCCTCGTAGTTTGATTAAGAATATCGGGACCCTAGGGCTTGCCCGTCAAGTTGATCTTGTTGATGCTACGCCGGGGACTATGGTTCTTGAAAACAGCAATGATGTGATCAGGGTTCCGCGTGGGGTTAAGGTTCTGCGTATTCAGCCCAAAAGCGTGATCCTTTCACTTGATAAAATGATTCAAAAGCAGTTTCAGGTGAACCCTGTAACCGTCGGAATGCTTGCTCCGGACTTTATTTTAAAAGAAATTCGGATGGAACCCGATTCGATCTCCATCACTGGTCCGCAAACAGTACTGTCACAGTTTGATGTGCTGCGAACAAAGGCGATCGATATTTCCGGATTGCGAGTATCTACCCATGTACAGATTCCGCTTGAGCTTGATCCAGTGATTGTTGATCTAATTGGTGCTACTACGATTACTGCTGATCTTGATATAGCCGTTGAAACGGTGCAGAAAAAGATCTTGAATCTGGCCGTTGAAGTTACAAAAGATGGGATAGCGCAAAGAGTCACGCCAGCTACGGTATCTGTTACAGTTGCTCTTCCCAAGACCTTGATTCGGGAGAAGGTTGATCTTCACTCTTTATTTAAAATAACGGCAGTGGATGAGAAGAATGATGGCCAGATGCATGTGAAGGTGATCCCTGAAAAAGAGTATGTTGAGAATCCTGTTCGTGTGCTTCGTATTGAGCCTCAGATTGTGACTTTGATTGAGGAGATGACTCTTAAAGAGGTGGACAGTGAATGAGGATAGCTAAGTAGCTTCAGTTTGGTTTTTTTGACTAAAAATTCCTATAGCTCGTCATTCCCGCGTGTAGTTATCGGGAATCTAGCAATATTCAAGATGGATTCCCGATAACTACACGCGGGAATGACGGATTTTATGAAGTTTTAGTTTAAAAAACACAAAATCCAGTGTCTGTAAAACTACACTGAAGTTACAAATATTGAAGCTCGATATCCGACGGATAAACAACAGTTACTGAAGAGTCTTACACCAGATCGCTGTCTTGAAATATTATCGAATGCTCAGGAGTTACAACGATGGTTGAGCC
>CAZDJE010000080.1:15595-17263 GCA_964505715.1 uncultured Desulfocapsa sp.
GATCGCTGTCTTGAAATATTATCGAATGCTCAGGAGTTACAACGATGGTTGAGCCAGAAATTATAAGTATGCTCGAACGATACAAGAGATTATTGACACGTTATCTTCCTGTTGAGGAACTCATCCTTTATGGCTCGTATGCAAAAGGAAATGCTCATAAAGATAGTGATGTTGATGTGGCTGTTGTGGTTGAGAAGATTTCTGGAGACTATTTTTCTACACGGCCGTTGTTATGGCGGTTAAGAAGAGAAATTGATGATAGGATCGAACCCGTACTTGTAGAAAAAGCTCATGATGAGAGTGGCTTTTTAGCTGAAATTATAAAAACTGGTATTACAATTTAATGAGAAAATTATTCGGAACAGACGGGATTCGTGGAGTCGCAAATATCTATCCAATGACCACTGAAATAGCCATGCAGGTTGGTCGTGCTATCGCCTTTATAGTAAAGACTCGAAAAGGACGTCACCGCATAGTGATTGGAAAAGACACCAGACAATCCGGTTATATGATAGAAAATGCTCTTGCTGCTGGAATTTGTTCCATGGGAGTGGATGTGCTACTTGTTGGCCCTTTACCGACCCCTGGAATTGCATTTATTACAACTTCCATGCGGGCAGATGCCGGTGTTGTTATTTCAGCGTCCCATAATCCGTTTCAGGACAATGGCATTAAAATTTTTTCCCACGATGGTTTTAAGCTTCCCGATGCACTTGAGGCTGACATTGAAGATCTTATTTTTTCTCAGAAGATGGCAGCACTCAGACCAGTTGCCGAGGAAGTAGGCCGGGCAAAACGTATCGATGATGCCAAAGGACGGTATATTGTATTTCTAAAAAACATATTTCCTAAGAAACAAAAACTTGATGGAATGCATATCGTACTCGATTGTGCTAATGGCGCTACCTACGGCGTTGCTCCGCACGTGTTTGAAGAACTTGGCGCCAAGGTAACAACGCTTGGGGTAACTCCTGATGGGAAAAATATTAATCATAAGTGTGGGGCATTACATCCTGAATTGATGGCAGAAAAAGTTAAAGAAATCGGCGCGGATATCGGGCTTGCACTCGATGGTGATGGCGATCGACTGATTGTCTGTGATGAAAAAGGCAAGGTGGTCGATGGTGATAATATCATGGCGATCTGTGCTAAAGATCTGATGAAAAAAAGAAAGTTGCGAAAAAAGACTCTTGTGACAACGGTTATGTCTAATATGGGGCTTGAAGTAGCCATGAAAAACATGGGCGGCAAAATGGTGCGAACCAATGTTGGTGATCGCTACGTTGTGGAAGAAATGCGCAAAAATGGCTATTCGTTTGGCGGCGAACAATCTGGTCATCTGGTTTTCCTTGATCATATAACAACTGGAGATGGTAATCTTGCTGCCCTGCAATTGCTCGCTATTATGCAGAAGCGTAATAAACCAATATCCGAGCTTGCGAAAGTGATGGAGACCTATCCACAGGTTCTAAACAATGTGAGAACCTCTAAACAGATTGACCTTGAAAATTTTACAGACTTTCAAAAGGCTGTGACAAAGATGGAAAAGAAGCTTGGCAAAACAGGCCGTATTTTGGTTCGCGCATCTGGAACAGAGCCTGTTATTCGGGTGATGGTTGAAGGGGAGAAGAAGAAAACTATTCAAGCGATGGCTGATGAGCTTGGGGA
>CAZDJE010000081.1:0-17154 GCA_964505715.1 uncultured Desulfocapsa sp.
GTTTAATAGTATCACCAGCCATGCCTGCAACTGGCATTGCCAGAGCAAAACCTAAGGCAACGGCTGCAGTAAACAATTTTTTCTTTAATCCAAAGTGCATTATGTTCTCCAAAATGTAGAAAAATTTATCTTTACCCATAACGTGTAGCTAACACAAAAGAGTAGCAAGTCACAAAATAGGGCTGAAACTCTCTATAAATGTTAGTATCATTATCACGTCGTTTAGTCAAAAAAAAGAAAACGAGAATAATAGCAATCACTAAAAAGTCACGTCTTTTTTTGCTTCTTTCTCATAAGAATCCATACCTCATTATTCATTTCGCTATTTTATGTCACAGAAATTTTCAACTCTTTATTTTTTAGGCCGTCCCTTCAGTCCTCTTTATAGTCTAATCATGAAGAGTAGAGAATCGCTGTACCTGAAGGGCATCAAAAACCGTTATAAACTCGATGTTCCCGTTATTTCAGTTGGCAACCTCACCATGGGCGGAACTGGAAAAACCCCGATTGTTGGAATGCTTGCCACCTTACTGAAAGCAAGAGGCTTCAAACCCGGTATTATATCGAGGGGCTATGGTGGTGCTGCAGACAGGAAGGTCAATGTTGTATCCGACGGCACAAAGATATTGATGACCCCCAAAGAGGCCGGGGACGAACCCTGTTTTTTAGCTGCCACGCTTCCCGGAGTCCCAATTCTTACAGGTATCGTTCGAATTCTGCCATGCAGGCATGCCATCGAGGAACTTGGCTGTGACATTCTTATTTTAGACGACGGCTTTCAGCATATGTCCGTTCAACGCGACCTTGATCTTGTCCTTTTCAGTGCTGCCAGGCTTGCTGGAAATAGCCGCGTTTTTCCAGGAGGGGATCTACGTGAACCAATCACCGCCCTGAAAAGATGTCACGCCTTTATGATTACAGGAATTACAGATTCATTACAGGAGCGAGCTGAAAAATTTACAGAACTTCTACGCCAGAGATTCCCGGACAAACCTGTTTTCCTCACATCCTATAACGCCACAGGAGCCGCATCCCTTACTGATCCTTCCGTAAAGAATCTCGACGAACTTCCCTCACCACTTTTTGGATTTTGTGGAATCGCTCACCCGGATCTATTCCAGGAAAGTCTCCGTAGCCACGGTATCAGTATTTCTGGCTTTATGCCTCTAAAAGACCACCAGCCCTTCTCACCATCTCTTTTAGAAAAGATTTCAACTCAGGCTGAGCAACGTAACGCCAACGGGCTAATCACCACCGAAAAAGACCTTGTTAAGCTGCAAGAAAGCGATTTCAAGCTCCCCTGCTTCAGTTTAAAGATGCAAGTGAAACCTAATATAGATTTTGTCGATTTCCTCAAAAAGACATTCCCTGACAAATAGCAAAACCTCCTTTTTTTCTTTTTCCACACTTTTAGGAAATGAACAGTTCCTCACTAAAAAGATGTCATTTTTCACTCAGTTGTGTCATTGAAGACACAGGGTGAGCTTTCCCTGTCAAAAAAGACACAACAACCTATCTTACTGTTTTTAAGTCATTTAACACAAGTAACCCAAGCAGCAGGACACTCAGCAACGTTGGTACAATTTTTGCATACAGATTATAAGAAGTTCAATAAAAAACTTTATTTTATTCAAATATAAGGATTAACAATGGCCCCACTTTCACTCAACCCCTACCAGCATACATTGAAAAAGCCAGTCAGCTGTTATGGCGTTGGGCTGCACTCTGGTATTCCTGTTACTCTCACCATCAGACCAGCTTCCGAAAATTCAGGAATCCATTTTTTCAGAACAGACCTTGACGACAAAAATGGTATCCCTGCTCATATGGATAAGGTAGTTGACACCAGACTCGCCACTACCATTGCTGACAAAGAGATGTATGTGTCAACAACAGAGCATATTATGGCGGCTCTTCAGGGATTCGGCATTGATAATGCAAACATTGAGCTCGACGGAGCTGAAGTACCCATTATGGATGGCAGTGCTGGACCTTTTATGCTGCTCCTCAACAAAGCGGGACTAAAGAAACAGAAGGCCATGCGAAAAGTTCTTCGCATCACCAAGGAAATAGTTTTCACATCGGGTGACACAGAAATTCGAATTCTCCCTTACCAGGGATTCAAGATTAGTGGAAAAATTCAATTTGAAGATTCCTTTATAAAAACCCAATCGTATTCTCTTGATCTCACAGCCGAAAAATTTGCTAAAGAAATTTCTCGAGCACGAACTTTTGGCTACGTTGAACAGGTTGAAGAACTCTGGGCCAATGGCTTGGCGCAGGGTGGAAATCTTGATAATGTTATTGCCATTCACTGGGACAGAAGCTCTATTCTCAATGAAGGCGGTCTGCGCTTTGCCGATGAATTTATTCGCCATAAAGTTCTCGACCTTATTGGTGATATGGCTCTCCTTGGCTGCCCTATACTTGGTCATATCATTGCCAGTCGTTGTGGGCACACTCAACATCTTGCCTTTATGAAAGCACTGGTACAGGCTTCAGACTGCTGGGAAATCGTTGAACTTGAAACCGATGGAACCCGCTCTGTATTTCACCAGGTCGCTTCAACTACAAAGGCTATGAGCAAGCAGATCATTCCATTGATTGTCCCTCAACAGCTCAAGACAGCAAACAGAACAGTAGGGGTATCCTGCTGACATTGCAGAAAATCACGCTCCCTGTAATGTTTCAGGGAGCTCTCCCTCCGAACAGCACATATGACAGTACCACCCTTCCGCTTTCCCCACTTTTTTTGTATTATCCTTGACAGAATCCTCTTTTCTTACCTATAGTGTTACGAATTAATTTTTCGTAACACTTCGTGAGAATAGGTATCATAGTATGAAAATATTGACTTTTTTATTAACAGTACTCCTTATGAGTACTGAAGGCATAGCCTTTGGCAGACAGATAGAACTGATAGAAGTAGCTGAAAGTTCAGGTCTCAGGCAGGAGATTTACCCAGTTCATCCTGAAGTCAAAACTGAAGAGGACATACATTTTCGACGAATCGGTGTCTTTCACACCCCTTACACCCAAAACACCGGGGCACCACGTCAGGGCGTTCTGGAACCCACAGCCAAAGGTACAATTGTTATCGATCCTTTTTATAGAAAGGGTTTGGCTGATCTTGAAAAATTTGAATACATCATAGTACTTTATCACTTCAATGTTACCAGGACATGGTCACCCACCGTTAATCCTCCTCAGTCTGCTCATCATTTCGGCGTCTTTGCCACCCGTTCACCTAAACGACCAAACCCTATTGGATTCTCCGTTGTGAAGCTGGATAGTATCGACCAGAAAAACGGAATACTCTCACTTAGTGGAATCGATGCCTTTGAAGGAACACCGGTTCTTGATATCAAACCCTATCTCCCATCTGTGGATATCGTCCAAAGTAACAAAAATATTGCAACTGAACAGGATCTTGGGCACCATGACGAAAAGTACATCAAAGATCCAACAATGTTTAAGTAAAGAACTCGCATCTCACCACAAATTCACAAATTTAGTAGATGTTAAAACCACTTTTCTTTGACAAGCCTTCTCTTGTTGGAATTCCCATCACCACCTTGCTTCGATTTTTCCAAATGCTCAGCTCAACAATTGTCGAAATTAATCAACTTTTTTTATTTTCATTCAATTCTCACAACTCTATATTTTTCTTGTTAAAAATTATTATTTAGTGTTCTTTTACCTGCCAGCTTGAATAGTAGCAAACAACTATGATATGCTTTTTCTATTGCCCACAAAATACATGCCTACACAATTTTAATTTTACTAGGAGAAATATATGCTTGCCACACTCAGAGCATTGTTACCATTATCAGCTTTTTTACTACTGCTCCCGGCGACTGTTTTTGCAACCGGTGGTGGTGGAGAAACACTTGACCTTACTAATCATACAATAGGGTATATTTCTCTGCTCATCTTCGTTATTGCTTATATGTTTGTTATGGCAGAAGAAGTTACCCATCTGCGCAAATCAAAACCCGTTCTACTTGCTGCCGGCATTATCTGGATACTTATTGCTGCTGTATATTCAAATAACGACATGCCCCATGCTGCAGGGATTGCCATACGCCATAATATCCTTGAGTATGCTGAGCTTTTCTTCTTCCTCCTTGTTGCAATGACCTATATCAATGCCATGGAAGAACGACTGATTTTTCAAGCATTACGCGTAAAACTTGTCTCAGCCGGTCTGAATTTTCGTCAGTTATTCTGGATAACCGGTGCTCTTTCATTTGTTATTTCTCCTGTAGCCGACAACCTTACCACTGCCCTTCTTATGTGTGCTGTGGTTATGGCACTTGGAAAAGACAATAAAAAATTCATTCTGCTTGCCTGTATCAATATCGTAGTTGCTGCCAATGCAGGGGGCGCTTTTAGCCCATTTGGTGATATCACAACTCTTATGGTCTGGCAGAAAGGTATTGTCAGCTTTGGAGAGTTTTTTGCGCTCTTTCTCCCCTCTCTTGTTAACTGGCTTGTACCTGCTGCAATTATGCATTTTGCCATCGAAAAGAGCAAACCGGAAGGCGATGGAGAGACCATTAAAATGAAACGTGGTGGCTTCGTAGTTATATTTCTATTTCTTATGACTATTATCACTGCAGTCAGTTTCCATAACTTCCTTCATCTTCCCCCCATGACCGGTATGATGATGGGACTCTCCTACCTGAAATTGTATGGCTTTTACCTGAAGAAAACACATAACAGATATTCCAAAGGCATTGCCTATGATAAGGACAAGGCGGAACAGCTAATTGGGGACACCGTCTCTTTTGATATTTTCAAAAAGGTAGCAAGGGCAGAGTGGGATACCCTTTTCTTCTTCTATGGTGTTATTCTCTGTGTCGGTGGCCTTGGGTTTATAGGGTATCTTGGTATGGTCTCTCAAGTGATGTATGAGAGTTGGGGAGCAACACCTGCAAACATTACCGTTGGTGTCCTGTCAGCTATTGTTGACAATATTCCTGTTATGTTTGCCGTTCTTACCATGTTGCCCGAAATGTCACAGGGACAATGGCTGCTTGTAACCCTGACAGCAGGAGTTGGGGGCAGTATGCTCTCCATTGGTTCTGCGGCCGGCGTTGCTCTTATGGGTCAGGCTCGTGGAGCATACACCTTTGGCGGTCACCTCAGATGGACTCCGGTTATTGCACTCGGCTATGCGGCATCCATCGTGACCCACTTTCTGGTTAATGGTGATAAGTTCTGATATTGAATGAACCAATCCACACAAAAAAGGCCCGACAGAATATTTTCTGCCGGGCCTTTTTCATTTCTTCACTTTCTGAACCGTTACCGTATTTCAATTCCGCTCTGTTCAAGAGCCGCCTTCACCTCCGCGATCGGTACTTCTCTACGATGAAAAATTCCTGCAGCAAGGGCCGCTTCCGCATCTGTTTTCTTGAAAACATCGACAAAATGGGCAGCAGATCCTGCTCCTGAGGATGCAATAACAGGGATAGTAACAGCACTTCTTACATGATTAATCAGCTCAAAATCAAATCCGCTGTTCGTTCCGTCCTTGTCTATACAGTTTAAAAGAATTTCACCAGCCCCTAAGGCTTCGCAGCTTGAAACAAGCTGGACAGCATCGAGATCCCGCCCTTCTCTTCCACCCATAACGGTACACTGATACCAGCAATATTCTTCACCATTTGGTCCAGGAAGCACTGTTTTAATAGTATTATGGGCAGTATCTTCAGGGGTACTTACATACACCCGCCTAGGATCAACGGAGATAACCACAGCCTGAGCACCATAGAGAAACGAAATTTGTTCTATAGAGCTCTTGCCGGTTTTCACTCCGGTTTTAATATACTCCTCAGCGGTGTAGCAGGCATCGGATCCAATAGATATTTTATCGGCACCGGAACGAAAATACTCCGAAGCAACATCGAGAGCAGTGTACTCTTTTCCATTTGAATCGGTAAATTCACGAATACCACCACCGATAGTAAGGGGGACAAAAACATTCTCAGAAGTTCTTTGCAATACCTCGAGCATGGGTTGATCTTCCATTGGAAAGTCCCTGAATCCAGTAATATTCAGAAAAGTTATCTCATCGGCACCTTCTTCATAATATCGCCGTGCCAGCTCCACAGGTTTTCCTAAATTTCTCACTTCCCCCTTATCCCGTACATCATACTGATCACCCTTTGTGACAACCAGATCTCCATTATCATTGGTTCGAACATCAAGACAGGCAATAACACGTTTTGCCATCCGGGTTTCTTCAATAGTATCAGCTGGAGCAGGTGTTGAGAGTATGATAGTATCATCGCTTGCAGATTGAAGATAGTTGCCTAAAATGTTCAAGCCGGCAGAACCGCTCTTTTCAGGATGAAACTGAAATGCTGTCACATTTCCCTTCTGAACACCACTGACAAACTCTTCACCGTAATTGGTCGTAGTGAGTAACCAATCACGATCAGCCTCTTCAAGTGTTGCCCTGTAGGAATGGACAAAATAGAGTTTTTCATCATTATAGCCTGAAAAAAGTGGTGATTGTTTATGCAAGTTTACTCCATTCCAGCCGATCTGCGGGACTGAAAGAGTTGATGCTGAAAAACGCTTTACTTGCCCCTTGAGAACAGATAAACCAGCAACACCTGGAGACTCCTCACTCCCTTCAAAGAGGGCCTGGAGGGCCACACAAATTCCAAGAACCGGTTTATCCATCCTGATTCGCTTTATCAAAGGCTCGAAAAAGCCGTCACGATGCAAACGATCCATAACCGAGCCATAACTGCCAACGCCAGGAAAGATTAAACGCTCCGCATTAATAATATCGTCAGGACTAGTAACGTCTTGCACCCTATAGCCAAGTTTTCGTATAGCATTCCTGACGCTTCGGACATTCCCTGCCCCATAATCCAGTAAGGTTATCATTATATTAATTATTTAGTGGCTGATAATATTTTCCATGGGCACAACCACGACAGAGGTTCTTTCCATCCTGTTCAACATCACGACAATCCTGAACCCAGTCGCCACAGCCTTCACACTGAATTCGTTTAAGCGGCCTGCCCGGCATATCTTCCTTTGGAATATCAACCTGAACGTCATCAATGGTGAACAGTTCTTCCTGCGGCATCACCCGGTAGGCACCGAGTTGACGCTGATATTTATTTTCAATTTCAGGGCAATACTTCTTTGAAAGTTCGCGTGACTCTTCTCTTGCGACAAGGCGAACAGCCTTTCCCGTATCGAGGTTCACAAAAGTGGCAGCCATCACACCATAATCAATCCAGCGCATGGAGCGTTTTCCCAGGCTACATCCAGTAACAGATTGAATAGCATCGGTTGCACATCGATCAATCTCCACCAGCACATACAGCTTTTTCCGATCAAGCCCTCTTGGGTCCTGAATGCCAATAGCTTCAAGTCCCAATATGGACATTCTCACGCCGATAACCTGTCCGGCACAGATATGGCCATGTACCTTAGTTGATCGGTCCAGCAGGACATCAAATGATTCCATTTTTATTCTCCAAAAAAAATTACGGGGCAGTCTTTCTTGTATCCAGAGCACAATAACCAGCCCTCAATCCAGTGTCAACAACCCTGCTGGTTAAGCATGGGGGAAGGCAGAAATAGTCCCACCTAAAACTCAAAGCCCTTCTGTGCCTTCACTCCCGACTGATAGGGATGTTTAATTTCTTTCATTTCAGTCACCAGGTCAGCAAGTTCCATTAATTCCTCCGATGCATAGCGTCCGGTAATCACCACATGCTGCTCGGGAGGTTTATCTTTTAGTACTGAAAGAATTTCCCGTTCTTCAAGGATATTATAGTACGGAAGATAGGTCAGCTCATCCAGAATGACCAATGCATACTCATTCTTCTGAATAACTTCTCTTGCAAACGCCCACGCTTCCAGGGCAAGTTTTTTATCCTTTTCAAGATCATCTGATTTCCAGGTAAACCCACGGCCCATCACATGAAAATCAAGTAATTTGGGAAATTGTTTTGCCGTCTCAAGCTCGCCGTACTTCCAGCTCCCCTTTAAAAACTGAATAACACAAACCCTCTGCCGATGCCCCAGAGCCCTGAAGGCAAGCCCTAGGGAGGCTGTAGTTTTTCCCTTTCCGTTTCCTGTAAAAACAGCCACAAGGCCTTTGGTTTCAGGACGTACTTGCTTCTCGTGTTCCATGACTGAAACTCCTGTCATACAATTTGGATACCGCATCTATATCGGTACCAGCAAAAACCTTTCCAACACATTTAAAAAAATGTTTTTTAATCTGCGCCTTAGGACAAGTCAAAAGGTTGAGTAAATAAAAAAAGGACGCACCATAAAAGAGAACAGCCTTCCAGTTGAAAGGCAATAGAAAAGGATTACTTACCTTTCATTAAAAAATGGAATGCAGGCCATTGGATAGCACGATTATTCGTCAATTGCAATTATCTATCTGAGGCCAGATACTTCCCAACATTCACCTCATCAATCTGCTCCGGTCGCATATATTTTGCAGCATATTCTTTATATAAACCAGATGTCAGCAGTAATTCAAAAAGGTCAGGGCAGATATGTCCATCTTTTTTCATAAAACTCATAATATTAATACAGCTACTGAGACTCCTTGGCGCTTTATATGGCCTATCGGCAGCCGTTAATGCTTCAAAGATATCCGCAACTGCCATGATCCGCTCAGGAACTGTCAATTGATCAGCCGTTAAACTTCGAGGATAACCACTGCCATCAAGCTTTTCATGGTGGTTACCAGCCCAGTCCGGCACCCGTCTGATTTCCTTGGGAAACGGCAGGGTATTGAGCATTTCAATGGTCTGCACAATATGATCGTTTATTTTATACCGTTCCTCTTCGGTCAGGGTTCCTTTTGCTATGGACAGGTTATACAACTCACCCTGATTATAGCGATAATCCGGTACGGGCATTGTGATATTCCAGGGATTTTCTCCATATGGAATTTCCCCGTCAGGACGAGGGAAAATATGCTCCTGTTTATCGGCCAGCAACGTCTCTTCCACTGGCAGGGGAACAGAGACGTTCATATCAATTCTGGCCTCCTCATCCCCAGAGAGACCAATACGATTATCAAAATTGCGCTGCCATTTTTGTTTACCCATTTCTCTTAGACGAACAATTTTTTCGGGTGCCATAAATTCCCCACCCACATTACATTCGGCAAGATACGCAAAATCATCCTGCAACTCTCCCCTCCTGCTATTCCGAGTTTTCTTGAGTACTGCTTCCTGATCCGGATTTGCTATCAGCCCCTTATAAAAAACGATATCAGCATCCCGCCAGAGCACTTCAAAGCGAGTACGAACTTCATGAATCCGGTTATATATTGTTTCAAGCTTGGTCGCCTTATCCACAACATATTCTGGCGTTGTCACTTTTCCGCAATCATGGAGCCAGGATGCAACAAAGAGTTCATACTGCTCCTCTTCAGAAAGTTCAAAATCCTTAAAGGGCACCCCTGTTGTCACCGACGCTGCCTCGGCAAGCATAGCCGCAAGAACGGGAACACGTTGACAATGCCCACCTGTATAGGGCGATTTGGTATCAATAGCACCCGCAATCAGACGGACAAAAGAGTCGAACAGATCTTTTTGCGCTCTTATCAGCCTATTATTATCCAGTGCAAGTGCTGCATTTGATGCAAGTGCCTTAATGTAAGACATTTTTTCATCACTAAAATCAATTATCTGATTAGAATCATCTCTTGCATTAACCAGATGGAGCAGCCCTATCACTTCATCCTGCCGGTTCAAAAGAGGTATCAACAGCAATGAATGACATTCATAGCCATAACTTTTGTGAAGTTCCATGATGGACAATGGGGTCTCGCCAGAAAATGCGAACAGATCATTGATAACTCTGGTCTGGGCACTGCGAATTACTGTTTCCTCTAATGATTCTCCCCCTGCATCCTCCTCTCCGATAGCTATCTCCTTAAGAGGAATCTCATTTCCCTTAAGAAGGATATCAGATTGGGTATTACGAATAAGCACATAGGAAAAACGTTTCCCATCATCACTGACCAGACCGATCCCACCGCCATCTGCCCTCGCCACCGATTGAGCCTCTTTCACTATCATTTCGAGTACTCTGTCCATATTTTTCTCAGCAGATAAAGCCCTTGCGATTTCTACAAATCTGTTAATAGCCCTCTGCATCACGGTCATACTCGCTGCAAGTTGATCAACCTCATATATCCTGGAATGGATGGTAAGCGGGGTTTCCAACCTGAAATCCTTTACATTTTCGGCCTGCCTGGAAAGATCACGCAGAGACCCCGCAATACGACTTGAGAGATATATGCCAAGGAGAAGGGCGGCAAAAACAACTGAAAAAATTATTATAAGGCTTCTCTTTCTTGCTGTCCTGACAGTCACCAGCAACTCTTCAAAAGGTGATGCTATCGCAAGATAGAGGCCTCCCTCTGTTTCATCGTTAACCTGGTTTACCTGCCCAAACCACCGCCGACCATCCACCTCCAAAACATGGCTTCCTTCATCTTTTGCGACAACAAACTTTTCAAACAAATTATGCATCGCCTGATTATCAAGATCCGTTACATGCAAGGATCTGTTTTCACTCCTTTTCAAGAACTCCTCATTCTTCTGCAGATCGCTCTTACTGGCGCTTAAAACCACCCGCCCCTGAGCGTCCATTAGCACGATCTGGGTTGAGTTGGTAAGCTTTTGTTCCCTGAGAAAATCAGCGATAGTAGTGAGGACAGAATCAGCCCCGACCACGCCTGCCCCCGCCTGCAATGGATAGGCGGTTGTTATCCCTACCTCACGGGTTGTAAAAAATATATATGGCTCAGTGACCACAACCTTTTGCTGCGAAGATGCATCTCGATACCATCCTCTTTTTCGTGGATCAAAGGTCTCTGAATCAAGAGTTTTTTTATCAAGAAAAGTAAGTTCTGAATCAAAATAAGAAAACGCTACCTGCTTGTTCTTATCCGTCCCAGAAGGAATTGTTTTCACACTATAGGCAGCATTCTTCGGGGCTAAAACAGCTTGACGAATCTGTTCATTGTCACGTATGGCCTGAATCATAGAAAACGAGCCGTCGCTATAGCCCACATAAAACGATTCCATCCATGGGATTGTGAGAAACGATTGTCTAAAATAAGGAAGAAGGATAAAGAATTCACCTGGTCCTCCCACTCCAAGATTCTGCAATGCGGAGGAGACAGTAACAAAGTTTTTCACAGAGTCGATCATCCCTGACAATTTTTCTTCTGTATAGATTGAGTTCAACTCAAAAACATTCTCGGTGAATTGAAGGGTTTCCCGTTTATAGGTGTCATAGGAGTAAAAGGTGATAATAAGACCTAGAAGGATCAGGAGACTGCTGACGACCCCACCTATTATAATTGCAAGACTACAACGCAAAATCTGCTTCTTTTCTTTCATCATTCAATCACTCTGCAGCATGCATTAAAAAACTCTCCACCCATTCAATGGCTAGTTCTTTGGCTTCTTGACTATGGCAGGGAGGCATCTCTTTATCGATTACGTGCAGGGTGACTGAGGCTTCCTGCAGCACCAGTTGCAACTTCTGCCACTCATCTCTGTTACTCACCACTTTTCCCTCCCGGGTGTGCCAGCCATTGCGCTCCCAACCTTGTAGCCAGTTGCTTGCACCATCTCTTAAGTACCCTGAACTCGTGTAAAGATGTACCGGAAGACGTCTTTTAAGTGTGCGAAGAGCAGCACTTGCCGACTGAATATGAATGCGATTAGCAGAGGAGTTTTCAATAGCCGCACCAATAACTTTATAATGATTACGATAGCGAAAAATAGCGCTCCAAGAGCCAACTTTTACTTTCTGTTTCCAGGTAATACCTATAAAGATATGAATTGCAGTTTCATCGTTCAGCGGAAGAGTGCTGCGACCCCGCGCCGCTACAGCGAGTAAATCTGCGCGTTCATTATGTGGATCATCGGCATGTCCTTTTACCCATATCCATTCCACCTTATGACGTTGTATTTCACTCTCTAATGCTTCCCAAAGATCCCGGTTTTTTACAGGTTCCTTATCAGCCGTAAGCCAATTGTTATTGCGCCAGTTTGTTATCCACTTGGTAATGCCATTCTGTACATATTTGGAATCGGTAAAGAGCGTAACCCCACAGGGAGCAGAAAGGGAGCGTAACGCTTCAAGTGATGCCTGCAGTTCCATACGATTATTGGTGGTCTCCGCAACCTTACCCGAAAGCTCTCTTTTCTTTCCTTTATCAGGCATGATCACCACGCCCCAACCACCTGGGCCTGGGTTTGGGCTACATGAACCATCTGTATAGATTGTGACTAAAGGCAGTGACATACTTTATTGTTTTCTCCTTTAAAAATAAGGTAATGGAACAGAACCAACATCATCCATTGTACAAAATCTACCCTCATTAGAACAGATAATTATAGCAGCGCCGACCTAATCCTTGATGAGAGCAGAGAAGCTGTGTACAAAGAGCAAATGAGTGATATCTTTTCCAAACATACAGAACCGGATGACATCTTTCTGCCACTCAGCGCAAAACGCTACGCTGAATTCTACTCTCTTGAAATGAATACATTCAGTGACGATATCACATTTTACCAGACCCATTGCCAGAAGCATTCATCTATCCTTGAGCTTGGCTGTGGCAGCGGCAGGATTAGTCAGGCTCTTGCCTCGGCTGGCTATTCTGTCACTGGAATTGATCTCTGTCCGCATATGTTGAGAGTGGCTAACACCTCTCTTGATAAGCCCTCTCCTTGGTATATTTGTATGAATATGACCGATATGGCATTCAGCAGAGAATTTTCAAATATCCTTATCCCCTACAATACGCTTAATCTCCTGCGGGAGACGAACACTATCCAGACGGCACTTCAACAGGCTCGCTGCTTTCTCAAGCCAAAGGGTACCCTTCTGCTGCAACTTCACATTCCGGACAGTGAACTCATTGCAATGAAGGGTAAAAAGCGTTTTCAGTTCCAGATGATTCCACTGCAAAATGCAGATGGCAGAATTATAAAAGAAACTCTACGCAGCTATAACAACACAACTCAGGAAATATGCCTGGAAGAACGCTACCGGGTACGACCTGCCACGAATACCGCATTACAAAAAAATTACCGGCATACTCTGACACTTGCAGGCTTCTCTGTTGAGCAATGGCTTGAGATACTCAAAAAAAACGGCTTTCAAAAATGTTCTCTTTTCGGTGATTACAACTCTCGTCCTTACAGAACTGAGACAGACGCCACACTGCTGATAAAAGCATCGCCTTCCTGAAAAAACACAAAAAAGATAATAAATGTCCTAATACTTGATCTATGTCAAGGCCACATGGGATCTAAAAAGCTATATTCTCCCCATACGATGCAGAAAGCGACATAAACCAGTTGACAATGATTCCTTTCTGCTACATACTTACAAGAAGTTTTTGTTATCAAAAAAAATATATCGGAGGATTTACCCCATGTTTTGTAATCAATGCGAACAAACCGCTAAAGGCGTAGCATGCACCACTGTTGGTGTTTGCGGAAAGAACGAGGCTGTTGCCGGACTTGAAGATTTGCTAACCCACGCTATTCAGGGACTTTGTATCGTTGCTGAGGCAGGTCGTAAAGTAAATGTGATCGATAACGCAATTGATATTTTTGTTTGTGAGTCTATCTTTGCATGTCTCACTAACGTTGATTTTGATCCTACCCGTTTTGAAGACCTTATTCGTAAAACCGTTGTCCTCCGTGATGAATTAAAAGCAAAAGTTGAAGCTGCTGGTGGAACCATAGACTCCACTACTGCCGCTCTTACTTATGCTCCTGCTGACAGCCTCACTGGCCTTGAAGAACAGGGAGCAGCGCTCAACTTTATTACCACTCTCGATGCCAACGAAGATCTCCAATCTCTTAAGCAGATCACCATGTACGGAATGCGCGGCCTTGCTGCATACGCTGAGCACGCAGCAATTCTTGGCCATGAAGATAATGAAGTATATGCCTTCGTTCACCATGCAATGGCAGCACTTACCACCGAGATGGAGCTTGGCGATCTCGTAGCACTTGCGCTTAAAACAGGCGAAGTCAACATTAAAGCCATGGAGCTTCTTGATGCTGGTAATACCGGAACATATGGTCACCCGGTACCAACCGAAGTGCCTCTTGGACACCGTCCCAATAAATGTATCCTTGTTACCGGCCATGATCTGAAAGATATTGCAATGCTTCTTGAGCAAACCCAAGGTAAAGGAATCGACATCTACACCCACGGTGAGATGCTTCCCTGTCACGGATACCCTGAACTGAAGAAATATGACCATTTTTATGGACATTTTGGCACTGCATGGCAGAATCAGCAGAAAGAGATGCCAAAATTCCCAGGTTCAATTCTCTTCACTACAAATTGCATCCAGAAGCCAAAAGATTCCTACATTGATAACGTTTTCACCACTGGTCTTGTTGGCTGGCCCGATGTGAAACATGTTGCAGGAAGCGGTGAGAAGGATTTCTCTGCTGTAATCGAGAAAGCTCTGTCCCTTCCAGGATTTACCGATGATGTAGATAATGACACCGTTATGGTTGGCTTTGCAAGAAATGCCGTGCTCGGTGTTGCAGACAAGGTAATCGAAGGTGTTAAATCTAAAGCTATTCGTCACTTCTTCCTCGTTGGCGGCTGTGATGGTGCAAAACCTGGCCGTAACTACTTTACCGAGATGGCAGAAGAGATCCCAGATGATTGTATTATTCTGACTCTTGCCTGCGGAAAGTTCCGTTTCTTCGACAAAAAGCTTGGTGATATTGGTGGAATTCCTCGTCTCCTTGATGTTGGACAGTGCAACGATGCATACTCTGCAATCCAGATTGCAGTAGCACTTGCCGGAGCCTTTGAATGCGGCGTGAATGACCTGCCTCTCTCCTTTATTCTCTCCTGGTACGAGCAGAAGGCAGTTGTTATTCTTCTGTCCTTGTTCAGCCTAGGTATTAAAGATATCCGTCTTGGACCCTCCCTTCCAGCATTCGTTACTCCAAACGTTCTGAATGTTCTGGTTGAGAACTTCAACGTTATGCCAATTGGTGAAACTGCGGCTGACGACCTGAAGACTATCCTCGGATAATCTGTTTTAAGTACAAGCTCTTCAGGAAATCACTTGCTTGGCATCCTGAAGAGTTGCGTTATGTTTTCCTCCTCCTGGCAGGGTACGTTGAGAGCTCCTCGTACCCTGCCTTTTTCTTTTTATATCACCACAAACTATGAAAGATACAAGTAACAAAAAGACCTACAGCGTGGTTCCCGGTCTGAATATGGGACTTTTTGCCCCTGAGGATCTAGAGACTATCCTCAACGTAATTAACAAATACGATGTTCCCGCAACAAAGATCACCTCTGCCCAACGCCTTGCCCTGCTTGGTATGGAAAAGAGTGAAATGCTTGAACTCCAGAAAGAACTCAAATCTTACATTCGAGAAACGCCTAAAAACGGTGTTGCCTACGTTCAATCCTGTCCTGGCCCCGAATGGTGTAAATTTGGAATTCGTGATTCCCTATCTCTTGGCAAAAAGCTTGAAGAGCTTTCCATGGATATTCCGTTTAAGGCAAAGGTAAAAGTTGGTGTTGCAGGGTGTCGTATGTGCTGTACCGAACCCTACATACGTGATCTTGGGATTTTTGCCTCTAAAAAAGGCTGGACTCTGGTTTTTGGCGGTAACGGCGGCAATAATGCACGAATTGGAGATATTGTGGCGGAAGGATTAAACGATGAAGAGGTCCTTACTCTGGCCAAAAAATGCCTTACCGTATATCAGGAAGAGGCCAATCCTCATTCCCGTACTGCCAGGTTTATGGAGCGATTTGGTATCGAAGCCTTCAAGAAAAAAGTACTTGAAAAATAGGAGATAGATAATGCAATGCCCCGGCCAGGACAATCGATATTGGGATGGAGAAGCAGTTTTTGAAGCACCCTGTCCTCACTGTGGCAACGAGCTTGAATTCTTTAAGGATGACTCCCAGCGAAGCTGTAAACAATGCGGCAACCGTGTTTTAAATCCTCGAATAGATTTTGGCTGCGCTGCATACTGTTCCCATGCAGAACAATGTCTAGGTTCCATGCCCCCTGAACTTCTTGCAAAACAGAAAAATCTTTTTAAGGACAAACTCTCTATTGCTGTCCGCAAACAACTCATTGCTAGCGAGGATCTGTACAAAAAAGCCTCCATGCGAACGGAGTTTGCGGAACAACTCTGTAAAGATGAGCAGCGTGGAGATATGGCGGCGGTTCTTGCGACCTCCCTTTTAGTCGATGTTGACCATCCGTCTGCGATATTGAAAGAATTAAAAGTAGATACTGCCATGATTGAAGCTGTAAATAACCTTCTTCTTCGGCAAACATGCAACTCCGATACGGAGCAGGCTTCAGCAGATATTTTTCACGATGCCTGCCTGCTCACTGAAATCAAAACAGATTCAGCCCCAAACAGTTCATCGGATTTCAAGACTCAAAGTGGAAAAAAGAGTTTTAAAGCATTCTAAACCAGCCCCAAAAGAGTTCCCCACACATAATTTTGGTCAGAGTAAAATTATTCTTACCCCATTATTAAACGAGAAAAATGCAAGGGGAGACACAGTTGGAATTATGGCAGAAAGCAGAACCAGTGGCCCCCTGGATTTGGGTACGGCAGCATAATTCCCAAAAGAAAAAGTAATCAGGATAAACAATTTAGATGTGAAAATCAGACATTCAATTGCTTAAGGCCTCATTTACTATTTTACTCAGTTGCGTGGTAGAATATGGTTTTTTTAAGAATCCTCCGGCTCCAAGTTGGAGCGTTGCTTTGACATCAGCACTCTTTGAAAAACCACTGGCTATGATAGCCTTTTGGTTGGGATACAGTTTAAGAATCTCTTCGTAAGTCTGGCGTCCAGTCATACCTGGTTCCATTAACATATCAAGAATGAGTAAATCAACAGGCTCCTTCTGGATAAATTTCACAGCCAGTTCCCCGGAGCTGACTGAGTCGACGTGATACCCTAAGGATTGTAACATCTGACAAGCAATATCCCTCAGTAGCGGTTCATCATCCACGATCAGAATATTCTCACGGTTGGAACTCTGTTTTACGGTTTTGCTATTCTCGGGTTTGGAGTTTGGCAATTCTGTAGTTAATG
>CAZDJE010000082.1:0-16887 GCA_964505715.1 uncultured Desulfocapsa sp.
GGGAGCAATGCTAAAGATCTCTTTGGAGATCTTTAGTTTAGTTTACTCGTAATCTCCACCCTACGTATCAAGGTTCTGGGCAAGTGCCTTACCAGTAGGAATTATCTTGTTTTAATAGGACTTTTATGGCTTGTCACAAAAAAGGCCACAGTCACCAACTCAGGAATTAAACGACTGAATAATCCTCGAATCCTTGGACAACCACTGTGTATTCAGGGTCTTCCATAATGTCGACACGGATGAGTTTGTCTGCCTTGTCGATCAGTTTTCGGCAATCCGGGCTAAGGTGGAATAGGCAAATCCGCTTTCCTGATTGCTCATATTTTTTGGCCAGCTGATTGATGGCCTCAATGCCCGAGTGGTCGGCAACCCGTGATTCTTTGAAATCGATTATTATCTGCTCAGGATCATTCTCCACATCAAACTTACTGTTGAACATCTGCACGGAACCGAAAAAGAGGGGTCCGAATATTTCGTAATGTTTTATTCCTTTTTCATCAACATGCTTTCTGGCTCGAATACGCAGAGCATTTTCCCAGGCAAAGACCAGCGCCGAAACAATGACACCGGCAATAACGGCTATCGCCAAATCAAACATAACGGTTAACACTGTCACCAGGACGATCACCAGGGCATCTGCCAGGGGGATTTGATCAATAACACTAAAGGTACTCCAGGCAAATGTCCCGACAACCACCATGAACATGAGGCCGACAAGGGCGGCAATGGGGATCATTTCAATATATGTCGAGCCAAATAGAATGAAGACGAGCAGAGATAAGGCCGCAACAATTCCGGACAACCGCCCCCGTCCGCCTGATTTAATATTAATGATACTTTGCCCGATCATTGCACAGCCACCCATACCGCCCATAAAGCCATTGACGATATTTGCTGTGCCCTGGGCGATACTTTCTTTATTCGCATTTCCGTGAGTATTGGTCAGGCCATCAATAAGGTTCAAAGTCATCAGAGATTCGATCAAGCCAATTGCCGCAATAATGGCGGCATAGGGGGCGATAAAATAAAGGGTTTCAAAAGTAAGGGGGATGACGGGTACATTGAAAACAGGTAATCCGGCCTCAATGCCGGTGCCGCCATTGCTTTGGATAAATGACAGGACCGTTTGGGTCTCAATACCGGTATAGATTACCAGCAATGCCACTGACACAATGGCAACGAGAGCAGCAGGTACTTTTCTCGTGATTTTAGGAAAAGTATAGAGGATGGCCATGGTCAGAGCAACTAGGCCGATCATGGTATATAATTGTGATCCTTGCATCCATACGCCATCAACCTTAAACATTCCCAGTTGAGCTGTGAATATCACAATTGCTAGGCCATTCACAAAGCCCATCATGACCGGATGGGGTATGAGTCGCACAAATTTTCCAAAGCGAAACACGCCGGCCAATATCTGAATTAATCCTGCCAGCAAAAGAGTCGCAAAGAGATACTGCACGCCTGCTCCTGCACCACCCATATCGGTGCCTATTTTTACCAGGGAAACCATAACTATGGCTGTCGCGCCTGTGGCCCCGGATATCATCCCGGGTCGGCCTCCAATTATCGAGGTGACAAGTCCCATCATAAAGGCGCCATAGAGTCCTACGATGGGTGAAAGACCAGCAATAAAGGCAAAGGCAACCGCTTCTGGAACAAGAGCAAGGGCAACAGTCAGGCCGGAAAGAATATCGTCTTTGATGGAGCCTGTTTTCTTTTCTATTAATTTAAATCTTTTCATATTGTAAATATGTTTTTCGTGTTCTTACCACTCGCAATGGGGCAATAGCCCAGCAAAAGAGTAAGCTGAACACTCTGAAGGTATACGTAAGGATAAAGGTGTTAATCCAGATTTATTTTTGGCAGCATTTATTATAAGGTGGATTGACATAGCGCAGTTTGCGCTAATGAGTCCAGAGCAGCTACCTTAGGGTACGTTTAAGAATTGTAATTATTCAGCGAGGGGAATTAATTACCCTTAACTCTGAACTGTAACTGTTTAGCAGTGCTTCAAATCCGTTTATTTTGGTCTCCGAAGCATACTAATGCTATTCGAGGAGGCTAAAGTGGACGTAGATGGAGTGCTGCTGAATAGTTACTAAGAATTTACGTCTGAAAGATGACCCTCTTGCATTCGAAGAGGGCTGAGTCCGTAGCGCTTAATATGACAAACGCATCTCATTTCTTGATGAACCAGCTTAAAGAAGATATGTTAAAAAAAACAAAAAGCCACAGGGAGTCCCTGTGGCTTCGAGAAGGAGTCTATATAGCTTATTGTCGAACCAAGGGCAACGATTTTCCACGTTCAAGACAAAAGATGTCGATTCTTGAGATGTCTTTACCGCCGATTCCGGTCCTCGGGTCCTAAAGGAATGTTATTTAAAATAGGGAGATAAACAGAAACCTGATAATGATCGATTCATGATTCATTGGCAATGTCAGATGATGGACAAAAGAGAACATTTACTTTCATCCTGAATATACGTAATTAACGTCAGATCCTGTCGTGCATGGGATACTGAGAAGAAATCTCCTAAGGCCTCTTTTTAAATTGTTCAAGATCCCTTTACCCTGTGGCAAGCCAGATCCCAATCCCAACCATAAGACTTCCGGATATCCGATTCAACAAACGAACATTTTTCTCTTTTGTAAGTAGCAATCGAAGGCTGCGCCCTCCACTGGCATAGAGAGTCAGACATAAAAATTCCGTGATCAAAATGATTCCCACCAGCAGAGTTAACTGAGGAAACAGAGGAAGAGATTGATTAATAAAGGGAGGGAGAAGAGAAATCATAAAGGCCCATCCCTTCGGGTTGGCAATGGCGGTGATAAAGCCCTGAAGCATCAGGGCCTTTCTCCGAACATCGGTTGGCCCTTTGATGTCATTGGTGATGGCCATCTTCCCTTTTGCCCGCCACATGCTTATTCCTAAAAAGATGAGATAGCCTCCGCCAATGAATTTTAATGCGGTAAATATGGCAGGAGAGTTGAGCATGATGGTGGCCACCCCAATCACCGCGGCAACGGATATCAGTCCAACGCCAAACAATTCACCCCACATCATCCAAAAGGTTTTCTTCACTCCAATGGTCATGCCCAGAATCATGGAGAGAGTCATACACATTCCGGGGGTGATGGAAACCAGAAAAAATGTGGGTATAAATAGATAAAGAGTGGATTGAGCTGTCATTACGTTTGTGGCACCTGTTATGTTCGTATAAAATTCTTATTATTGACCTGATTCACTTCTCATAAGCACAAGCAATCAAACCTTGTTCGTGATGTTGTTATTTGTTGTCACCGACAAGGCATAGGCCCCGTCCTGTTCAACATAGTACAGATGTAGGTTTTAGGATGACTTGAAGCCGTTTACCCGAACTCCAAAGCTTTGCTACAGGATTTGCCAACAAAACAATCAGGAAATCAGTGATGCTGTTAATACAATAAAATATTTCTTTCAATATTCTTCCTGGCTTTCCTGCCATTTTTTATCTCACCGAATGTTTCATCGCCAATATCTGAGATGCTTATTATGTACGTCATGTTCATGGCTCTGACGTTTATTGTTTTCATTTTGTATGGTGTTTCAGCAAGTGGAGTTCGAAGGCACGTTGTTGAATCGACGAAGATTAGTATCTGGCTGCAACACTCTTTTGCCGTCACATTTGCAGCCTTTCGTATCTGGCTTGCGGTGACAGACCAATAAAGCATAAATGTAAACATCAAGACAGTAACTTCTAATTCTCTCTTTTTGTGTCTGTAGTTTTTCTACTCAGGTTAGACTGGAATAAATTTGTCGAACAGTCCGATCGAGTCCTAAAAACTATAAAGAGTATGATACTTGCATTCGTATCCCACATGTGATTGACTCTGAGTGCTTTCAGTTTGTTTGATTAGTAATTAACGGATAGTGAGGGTTACAAAACATTGTAGCTGGAGTCCGTACTGTATTTGATGATAGGCGCTATTTTTAATAGAGGGAGATGTGCAGATGAATAGTTTCGGCCGTATGTTTAGGGTTTCAATTTTTGGCGAGAGTCATGGTATTCAAATCGGTGTGGTTATTGATGGTTGTCCTCCCGGTATATCTCTTACGGAAGATGATCTGAAAGAAGATTTTTCACGAAGACGTGCAGGAGGGCGTGGTACAACTCCGCGAGTGGAACCGGATATTCCCAGTATTGTTTCCGGGGTTTTCCAGGGCAAGACAACGGGAGCTCCTCTCACTATTGTTTTTGAAAATACCAATATTAAATCCGGTGACTACTCGAATCTCTGGGATCAACCACGGCCAGGCCATGCCGATTATACAGCTCAGCAAAAATATGAAGGCTTTAATGATCCCCGTGGCGGAGGACATTTTTCCGGGAGAATAACTCTGGGAATCGTGGCTGCAGGAGTGGTTGCCAAAAAAATTCTTGGATCGGTCTCGGTTTCGGCAACTCTTATTGAAGCTGGTGGCAGTACAGATATTGCTGCGGCTGTCGAGGCTGCAATAGAAAGCAAGGATTCCATCGGAGGGCTTATTGAATGTTGCTGTACCAATATGCCGGTTGGACTTGGTGAACCATTTTTTGATTCGGCAGAAGCGCTGATCGCTCATATGATTTTTGCAGTTCCTGCTACTCGTGGTATTGAATTTGGTTCAGGGTTTGCTGCGGCCTCTATGAAGGGAAGCGAACACAATGACTGTATCACCGATGGGGGTGGCAAAACGGCTACAAACTATGCCAGTGGTATAAATGGTGGCATCACTAATGGAAATGATATCGTCTTCCGAGTGCCCATTAAACCAACATCGAGCATTGGCTTACCCCAGGATACCTATAATTTTAAAGAAAAATCCGTTTCTACTCTTCTTATAGAAGGTCGTCATGATGTCTGTATTGCAATCAGGATTCCAGTGGTTATCGAGTGTGCAACTGCCATTGTTCTTGCTGACCTGATGCTACAGAAACCAAGGGGATAGTTCTTCTTTTGGGACTTTTGTGTGTACCGGCTGTTATTGAACTATGGATTTTCGTTTTGCAAGTTTGTTACGCAAAATCCATACTGCAACAGCAAGAAACAAAAACAACCCGCTGATTTTCATTTGTGAACGGCCACGTTCCTCCGGTCCCATAACTGGGGGAACAATCAGCTGTCCCCATCTCTTGTGTACCCAGAGCGAATATTTTGCACCTATTTGGAATGGTTGAATCTGTCGTTTTGTTGCATCAAATGCAAAATTAGGTGCATCGAGAGTGGTCTGCTCCTCCTTATACACAAAAGAAAAGACAGGAATGCTTTGAGGAGGGTCTAAACTATTTTCTTCTGAGTTAGTTTTGAAACTGACCAGAGTCGCCTCAACACTTGCATAGTCACCGCTGATGTCCTCGGTAAAAAACCGACTGGTAACGCCTGAACGAAAGAGCTGAACTGCGTTGAACAGGATAAAGAGGAAAACAATAAGAAGGAGTGTGGATTTTTGAGGTTTCTGCTCTGTTTGTTTGTGTTCCATGTCGTGACTATACCATTAATGCAGGTGCTGTAAACGGACTAATCCCGCTATCTGAGGAAATCTCAAATAACGGGAGGAATAATGTCTATTTTGCTGCAGTAACCTTTGCTGGTGTTTTGTTTACATATTTAAAGAAAACCGGGAAAGCGACGAAAAAGGCAACACAGAGAAGATATTCAATACCTTTGATGTGGGTGTAATAATCAACCAGTGTATGCAGAGGCTTAACCATACCGATGGCGACCATATATTGTCCTGCCAACTCACTGACTGACCAACCTACTGAAGAAAGGGCGCTGGTAAGTGCTGCTGCAACCCAGAGACACATTATAGAACCTGCTGCTAATATAATTCTGCTTCCTGTTTTTGAAGTATTTTCGCTCATTGTCTTGTCCTTATGTTTATTTCTTTTGTTGCTATCCGATTACTGCAGTGATGTATCCCTGTACAACATTCAAGGGGCCCAGGCTGATCATTGCACTTGCGAAACATGCTGTACCCCAGATTCCAATGAGGGCTGCCATGCTAATTCCTAAACCGAGAGCGAATGTAGATGTTTCGTATCCAGCATTACTTTGAGTGGCGGTTGTTGTTTGTGTGTTTGTAGTCATGGTGTCCTCCGGACTTTATTGGTTTTGAAAATGGTTTTTGTTTTCTTGCTTTCTATATAGCAGTAACGATGCCAGTTTGTGTTTTAGCGTCATAAAAAAGCGTTAGTTTCTCTAACGCACTGACTTGCAAGGAGAAAATGTGCTCTGCGTCGTTTTTGGCAACGCTACGTAAGTGTTGCTTTGTGTTGAGCCGGAAACCAGAAGTGTTGTGTTGGGTTGTAAAAGTGTAGTTTTGGCCTACATAACTGTAGCATGGCGTGCAGGTAGGTGTGGTAGGTGAGGTACTGGGAAACGTAGTTGTACTTCGGTTCAGGGAAGAAAAATTATTGTGAATGGATATGAAACAGTATTTATGGGATAAGAACTGAAGGGAACAGAGGGGGCAGGCCGTCCTGTAAAAAACAGCAATAGTGATCGGGCATTGGCAGTGGCATAAAACTCACTTTCTCATATTGATTCGACAACTTTCTATATTTATACAAAAAGTTGCCGATTTCATGAACAAGCAGGATTTTACCTCACGACTAGACAACAAGAACCTGCTTACCCATCATTGTTCCGCTCTCTTGTTTGATGTGCATTGCCTGGATATTCTCAGGTGTCAGGCCAGTTAAGGTTTTTTGCCGGGTGGTCACAAGGGGGCCTGCATCTAATAGTCCAGCTATAATCGAAAGCAATTTTCCTTGCTCAGACATATCCTCCGTCCCAAACATTGACCTGGTGTACATAAATTCCCAGGAAATGGTAACACTTTTGACCTTGAATAGTGTGATGTCAACAGGTTCAGCTGGATCATCGATAAATACGATACGACCTTGAGGACGAATGCATTGAGCCATCGCGTTCCAGTGTGTTTCCATTTGAGTAGTACAAAAAATGGTGTCTACTGAATCTACTCCGGTAGCCTTGAGTTCTTTTTCAAGACTGTGTCTATGGTTCAGGATAAGGTCGGCACCTAATTGCTTGCACCAATCAACTGTTTCCGGTCTTGAAGCTGTTGCGTATACTTTCAATCCAGCCCATCGAGCCAGTTGTATTGCAACGGAACCAACTCCTCCAGCGCCTCCTATGATCAAAATGGATTTACCTGCGTTACCATTAGCTTCCGGAAAAAGGCCCAATCGCTCAAACAAAGCTTCCCAGGCAGTTATTGAAGTCAAAGGCATGGCGGCGGCATCCTCGGGTGAGAGCGTTTTAGGAGCCAGCGCAACTATCCGATGATCGACACAATGATATTCACTATTGCACCCTGGTCGGGTTATGTCACCTGCATAAAAGACTTTGTCACCCGCCTTAAATCCGATCACCTGTTCTCCAGTTTTTTCGACAACTCCACAGACATCCCAGCCAAGCACAGAATCATTCTTTAATTTTTTACGAACTTTTGTGTCCACAGGGTTCATCCCTATGGAGATGACTTTCACCAAGAGGTCCTGTGCTCCAGGATCAGGTACTGGTAGTTCTTTTATGATAAAGGCTCCAGTGTCTTGTAATTCGCTTCCATTTTTTGAAAAAATAGCTTTCATAGGTTTCTCCGATATTATTTTCTGTTATTGAAGCAATTCTTCCCAAACCAATTTCACTGGCATTATTGCCAGCCCCTGTAGTTTTTGAAAGCTTGCCACAGAATCTTATTATTCCTTGAGTGCTGTAATGAAAAAATAGGTAAGTGCGAAATCCTGGAAAATATGAGGGTGCATTACAGGTAAGTAGCGGCCACAATATACAGATAGTGAACTAGGTGAGGCCTTCGAGGGACTTTCCCCCCCCCAAAAAAAAAATAAAAGAGGGTGTTGAACAGAGTGCCCGTTTTACGTACTGGTTAGAAGGCCAGGTATTTAATTGGTTACTTATGATGATCACCACATCCACAATCGTTTGCATTTTTTACAAACAGGGCTTTAATCGCCATGGAAAGAGGTGGGATTGAGAGCCCAAGAAGAATAAGAACGGCCATTATTGATAGTGACTTCGGTAGAATGTCCCCTGTTTTTCCGATAACTGCCATGGCTGAGATGCCAAGGGAGAAGTAAATAAAATCAAGAATCAGGCCACAGAGTACAGCGATACTAGCGATTGCTACAAGGTAGAGTGCTGTTGCCTGTTTACCCAAAATCCCAATAAGAACAGACAGTGAGGTGATATTGGTTGCAGGACCTACCAGCAAAAAAACCAGTGCAGTACCGGGACTTACCCCTTTTAAAATAAATGCTGCAGCCACGGGAGTTGAAGCAGTGGCACAGATATATAAAGGGATTCCAAGACAGAGCATAAGGAGCATGGAGCGTAGTCCACCACCAAGATAGGTCTGTATCAGCTCATCAGGAATAAGAACGGTAATAATGCCCGCTGCCAACAGCCCAATAAAAAACCATCCTACCAGATCACCCCATATATCAGTAACGGCATATCGAAGGCCCAAGATTATTTTATTGTAGAATGTTTCTTTTTTTGCTGTGGAAGAGGTGCATTCTCCATGGCAGCCACAGTTTTCCATGGCAAGTGGCAGCGGGGCAGGAGTCGGCTTGACAGTTGTTGGCGGTTGTAGAAAGTTAATACTAATGCCAGCAGCCATCGCGGAAATAAATGCGGAAACTGGCCTGGCAATGGTCATAATTGGATCAAGAAGAGCGTAGGTAATAGAAATAGAGTCAACACCCGATTCCGGTGTGGATATAAGAAATGCAGCAGTGGCACCTCTGTTGGCACCCTGCTTTTTAAGTGATGCGGCAGCAGGTAAAACACCGCAGGAACAGAGCGGGATGGGAATTCCGAGCAGAGCTGCTTTAAAGACAGAGCTGAAACGGCTGCTTCCTAGGTGTTTTGCCACATAGTCTGCCGAAAGAAATACTTTTAACATTCCACCGATAAGCAGTCCAAAAAGCATATACGGTGCCGATTGTACAAGTAAATTCCAGCTTGCCAGGAATACGCCTGTTAAAAAATGGGTGATGTCCATGTTTATTCTCGTGTGTGTCTGAGAGCTGTCTCTATAAGCTCGTTGATATGGTGGTCGTTTAGACGGTAATAGAGGATTGGCCCTTCACGTCTGTTGCTTACAAGATGCAGCTGTCTCAGCATACGCAGCTGATGACTTACAGCCGATTCAGATATTTTTAGAAAGGCTGCGATATCACAGACACACATCTCTTCATGTTCAAGAGCCCAGAGGATTTTTAAGCGATTCGGATCCCCCATCGCTTTGAAGAACTGTGCCATGTGCTGATTGTCACGTTCCGGGAGTTTCTGTTTATTCGCAGCTGTCACCCGGTCTTCGTGAATACAGCGACAGGCGCAAACATCAGCTGTTTCAGTGTCCACTGTCATTGCTTAGGTCCTTTTTGGTTAATTGAGCATATGAGCATCTGTTCATATGTTAGTGCTATTTTTTGTTAATGCAACAAAAAAAGGAAATAAGCTACTTTCGGGGTTTACAGCGGGCGGTGGCCGGGGCAGCTAAAGGATCATCTGGCCAGTGGTGCTTTGGGTAACGTCCGGCCAACTCTTTTTTTACAGCCGGATAGGTGTTTTTCCAGAACGAAGCAAGGTCTGCAGTGACCTGAACCGGTCGTCTGGCAGGAGAAAGAAGATGAATCAGGGGCGGGAGTCTTCCATTATAAAAACAGGGAGTTTCCGTAGCACCAAACATTTCCTGGAGACGTACAGCTATAACTGGGGATTCTCCGGGGAGGTATTGCAGCTTGATATTTGATCCGCTCGGTGCCTGGTAGTGAGTGGGGAGTAATCGTTCAAGCTCCTGCTGTTTCTGCCAGGAAAGTCTGGAGAGGAGAATAGAATAGATATCAATTTTTTTCAGTTGCTTGAGACTTTTAATGGAATCAAGATAGGGACTCAGCCAGGTGAGGTCGCGTGTGAGTGTTCTGTCGGATATATCCGGCCATTTATCAGGATCGAGCGCATGGGCTGTTTCTATCCTTTGCTGTAATTCTCTGCTTTTTTTTTGCCAGTTCAGGCAGGAGATCCCATGCTGGCCGATGCCTTCTATCAGACATTCACGAATTTTTTCAGGATCAGATGCAGAAAGAATATCTTTACTGATTTCAAGCTTGCCAAGAGAGAGAATCGATGAAGCTTCCACCTTTGAGTGCTTCCATTCCACCACATCACATCTGCTTAACAGATGGCGATGTTCATGGATGATCTCTTCTTTTGACAAGGCGGCACAGAGAAAAATACGGCCCTGTTTTTTCCCACCGTCAACGTGGGCAGCAACAAGAAACTCAGCCCGATGCAGATGGTCTCCTTCCGGCAAAATCACCCCACGACCGGAGGCGAGGATGTGTTGCGATGAGCCCGTTTTTTTCATGGCAATGCGATCCGGGTAGGCAATGGCGAGGAGATTCCCTGCCTCCTGGAAATTTTCTCGTTTGCAGACTTGTCCGTTTTGCCTGAGGATTCGCTGATACTGCCTGGATTCCTTGAGGATTTGACGGCAAAGTGATGCGTCGGCACCCCGTGCTCGTACCATGTCGGTTCCTTTTTCTTCAAAGAGTCTCAGGATATCAAGTCGCTCTTCAATGTCTCCGCTTCGAAATGAGCTGTTGCCGCGAAACAGATCACGATTTTGGAGGAGTGCAGCAAGGTGGCAGGCAAGCACACAATGGCCGTGATCGCGTCCATGGATCAGCATCAAGGCCAGACGAGGATGCAGAGGAAGAGCGGCCAGCTGTCTACCTTTTTCTGTGAGAACACTCTTTGCATCAATGGCACCAAGCTGGTAAAGAAGTTCCCTTGCCTGTTGGATAGGACCTGTTCGGGGTGGATCGAGCCATTTCAACTCGCCGGGGTTGGTTACTCCCCAGCGAAGAAGTTCAAGGAGTAGGGAGGAAAGGTCTGCACCGATAATTTCAGGAGCCAAAAAGTCAGCCTTTGAGTGGTGTTCACTTTTCTGCCATAACCGATAACATATTCCGGGCCCAAGACGTCCGGCGCGCCCTGCTCGTTGGTCAGCCGATGCTTTGGATATGGATACTGTGTCCAAGGTGGTTAAGCCGGAGGATTGTGAGAAGCGGGGAACTTTCATCAGCCCGGAATCAATTACAATGGATACTCCTTCAATGGTGAGACTTGTTTCGGCAATCGGGGTGGCTAATATGACTCTTCTTCTTCTGCCCGGTGTGAAGACCATATCCTGCTTTTTCTGTGGCAGATTGCCATAGAGCGGCAGGCAGAGGATGTCCGCGTCAAGTTGTCGTTGCACTGCCTTTATTTCACCGGCACCCGGTAGAAAAACTAAAATATCACCGCTGTCATGAGCGATTGAATGACGGATAGCTTTTATGGTACGCGGCACAGGATAATCAGAGGACGCACGAATGAGATAGTGGATATCTACGGGAAAACAACTCCCTTCTCCAGAAATAACAGGAGCCCCGCCAAGGAGTTCTGCAACGCGTAAACTGTCCATGGTAGCAGACATGACCATCACTTTGAGATCATCTCGCAGTTCCAGAATATCAAGGCAGAGAGCAAGGCCAAGGTCGGATTGAATAGAACGCAGGTGGAATTCATCAAATATTACCAGACCGACCTCTTGGAGTTCCGGGTCATTTTGGATCATTCTGGTAAAAATTCCCTCGGTTACGACCTCAATTCTGGTGTCTTTTTTAATTTTTTTATCAAAACGGATATTGTATCCAACCAGGTTACCAAGAGGGGCATCTGCAAGATCACTCATTCGTTTAGCAGCCATACGCGCAGCAAGACGTCTGGGTTCCAGTAGAATGATTTTTTTCCCCTGAAGCCACGGAACATCCAGTAGACTCAGAGGAACAATTGTGGTTTTACCCGATCCCGGTTCAGCGCTGAGAACCACTGAACGATTCTCAGAAAGTGTATCCTTGATCTCCTGGAGAATGGACTGGATAGGGAGTGGAGGGAGCGTATAGCTCATATTATTTCACTACAATTCAAAAGCATAACCATTAATATCATAGATGTAGTGATCAAAGGCAAACAGATAGGGGGCCAGCAGCGTTTCCACATCTGGTGGTAACATGCCTTCCTGGCTAAGCATGGCGTGTTGCTGTTTGCCCATGTTGTGTTTCCATTTTAGGATCAGATGCCATTTGTTCTGCATATTAAAACGAATAACCCTGGTCATGGTTGCAAAGTCGAGCCTCCAGCTGCCCTGTTCCTTTTTTAGCAGATAGGGGCTGCATGTTCGTTCATTTATAGGAAAGATGATAACCGCATGACTTGAATCTGCTGAGAGGCTTGTTGCAGCACCAGAGCATTTGCTGAAGGCATGAACTTCATTGTCCATCTGAATCGGGGTGACCGTCCAGTCTGCAAAGAATGCTTTGCTGCGATCTGTAAATATATCAAGATCTGGATTGTTGTTATGCGCTTGTCTGGATTGGATATATTTTTCAAGAACATCCGTCGGAGTGTCATCCATGGAAGCATGAACAGCTTGTTGTGACGTATTGTTCAGCTCCTTTTTCCCCATGTCGGCACTGATCTTTGCTCCCCCCCCAATAGATCTGACTGTCATATCAGCCATAAATTCTTTTCCCTTTTCAGCGTCCGCTGCCCGAGAGTATATTTTTTCGGTGGTGGCAAAAATTCCGATTGCCAGGCGATTGTCCCGAAAAAAATGAATCAGATGTTGATGTTCTATAAAGGAGATAAACATATCGGTGAAGATGGGTTCAAGAGCCATGGAAACTTCAAGGCGAGCAAGATCCTGTCGGGTGTTGATCACAAGAAGCAGTGCCCGCCCACTTGTTGAAATGCTTTCTTTCTCAAAAATAGAGAAGGCCCTGTTGCTGTAACTGTTAATGTCTTCATCACTTTCAGTGGTAATAATGCGAAAATCAATATGGAAATCCCTGAACAACTGCTCGTTGTACTCTTTGTAAGATTGTATCAATTCAGGTTCTTCTGTGAGAATACCCGCCTCATCGATAATAATTGTTCTGGGTGTCTCTGAGCAGGAAGTGAGAAAAAATAGCAGACTAAAGAGCAGAAAGATAAAGGGATTTTTCATTGTGATTACTATTGTCTTTTGCGTTGGTAGGTATGGATTGTAAAGGGATTACTTGTCTCCTGCCTCTGTTCTGATACATGAATGAATTGCTTCATGGGAAGAGAGGGAAAATAGGTATCGCCTTGGTACTCTCTGTCAAGAATAGAGAGCAGGATCGTATCCACTATTGCCATAGCTTCCTGATAGAGGCTTCTTCCTCCGATAATAAAAATCTTTTTGTGGTCCGTACAGTATTCAATTCCCGTCGCTAAGCTGCCTGAAGTAAGGCATCCCGGGGCATGGTACCTACTCTTTCTGCTGAGGACTACGTTAAGACGTCCTGACAACGGTACTGCTATGGATTCAAATGTTTTTCTACCCATAATCACAGCATGACCCATGGTGGTTTTCTTAAAAAACTGCATCTCTTCAGGGATATTCCATGGGATACTGTTGTTGTGGCCAATTACTCTATTTTGGGCCATGGCTGCGATGATAATAATTTCCATTGGAAAACTTAAAGTGAGGTTTAATAAAAAAAAGACTAAAATAAGGGGGGAAGTGCTGTTTTTCCTGTATTTTATCTGTGGTTTTGTACTACACTTTGCCATTATACCTGTTTTATTTTCCTCTTACCGTATTTTTCCCAGGTTAGAGTCCAAGAACGTGGAGGCTGTACATGAAGATAGATTGTCCCCATTGCGGAGTGCATGGGTCCGTAGATGATTCCCTCGCTGGAAGCAAACTGCGTTGCCCAAAATGTAGCAAGGTTTTTTTAATCACCGAAGATATTCTTCCAGAAACTGATGATGCAGGTCTTATGTATCAGGAAATACTTTATGATGACATCCCTCAGAGTGAGGAATCTTCGGAACAGGAAATTACAGCGGTAGAAGAAATAGCTGAAGCTGAAGCCCTGGCAGATCCTGAAGAAGAAGTCATATCGGAAGAGGACGAGAGTGTCACGGAGAATGAAGAAACCGAAGATCCTATAGAAGAATATGAGGCGCTGGAAGACCCGGCAGAATCAGAAGAATCTGCGGAAGTTGAAGGGGTTGAAGAGACCTTGGCAGAAGACGATACAGCGCTGCAGGAATGTTCGGTTTGCAAGCAGTCTTTTGCGCCTGAGTTTATGGTGGAAATCGATTCGGATCTCTACTGTGCACTCTGCCAGCCCGATACCGAAGATGGAGAGCTTGAACTTTCCGATGAGCAGAATGGTGAAAAAGAACTTGAAGATGGACTTCTGGCCTTCATGGACGACGATTCTTCGGATAGCGATGAAAAAGAAGATGGTCCAGCCGACGAGGAAGAACTTTTTCTGATGGACGATGAGAGCGAAGCGGTCACTGCAGAAGAGAGTGGTGATGTCATGGCTTTTATGGAGGACGAGGATGGTCTTGACGAAGAAAGTGTTGAACTGCAGACCTGTTCTGGCTGCGGTGAGGCACTTCATCCTGATTTTCTTGATGAAGTTGGTTCTAAACGCTACTGTGCTCTCTGTCTCCCTGAGAGTTTCGATGGTAATGAGGATGAAGAATCCTCAGTGCTAGAGGAAGATGATACGGTTGAAGAAGTTGAAGAACTTGGCTTTGATCAGGACGATGATGAGATGATGCTGGAGGAGGAGCCAGAGATCTCCAGCCAGGCGCTACTCGTCGACACTGAAGATGATGATGCAGGGGGGTATCCAAAAGAGTTATGTTCTGTCTGCGGAGAACGATTCCATCGCGATTTTATGCAGGAAGTTGATTCCAAGCTGTACTGCGGAGTTTGCCAGCCGGAAGTGATTGAAGTGCTCAGTGACGATGGTATGGGTGTGGCTGCCGCTACGGATACGAATTCTGAAGTAGTTATGGAAAGTGAAGAGGCTTTTGAAAGCGGAGATGATTTTACCATAGGTGAGCTTGTAAAAGAGGCATGGCGGAAAACAAAGGGAGCCAAGGGAGCTATCTGGGCTGGACTTACCGTTATGTACCTGATTGTGCTCACGATAAGTTTTGGCGGAATAGCTGGTTTTCAACTGTTTTACAAGGGCGTCGACCCGACGATATCAATGGGGGTCAACTCGGCCCTGCAGTTTGTTTCAAGCTGGCTTTCCATGCTTATGACAGGTGGAATCATGCTTATAGGAGTCCGGCGTGCCCTTGAACAGCGGGTAAGCTGGAAGATGGTTTTTGCGGGTTTCTCTAAAACTTTGACCATAACCATAGCTCTAGTCCTTCAAGCCATTCTTGTTGTTCTCGGATTTATCCTTCTTGTTCTTCCTGGAATATACCTTACCGTTGGGTATGCTTTAGTTCTGCCGCTTATTCTTGATAAGGGATTAGGACCGTGGGAAGCCCTGGAAACATCCCGGAAAGCAATCCATAAAAAATGGTGGTCTGTTTTTGGCTTGTATCTGGTGATGCTACTTATTGCAATGGTCGCAAGCATACCCCTTGGTTTAGGACTGATATGGGTTGTTCCAATGTATTTTGTTGTACTCGGTGTACTGTATGTGCGTCTTTTTGGCGCCGGCGAGGTTGCTGACGAAGACGAAGAGTTTGCAGAAGATGAGGCCGAAAATGTATTTGATGATGACTCTGAAGCACTATTCGACGATACCGGTGAAGAGGAGCAGGAAGAACTTTTCGAGGAGAGTAAAGAGCATAAGTAGAGAGTCCTTGTACCCTCCTCAAAAGGGTACTGAAGTCCGTACCGGTTTAGTCTTGATACCGGTGGTGTGCTGTTTTGACACTGTGATATAGTTTTTTTTAAGAGCATCGGGAGATGGAAAATGCGTTTTATGAGAATCCATCTTCTGATGTTCCTCTGTGCTGTTATTGTTTCTGGTTCCTTTCCGGTGGTGGCAGCCATAAGTTTTGATCTTGACCCCGTTGTACTCACTCTGATCCGCTTTGCACTCGCAAGCACTGTTTTTGCCCCCATTGTCTGGTCACGTTATGGTCTTTCAATCTCCTGTGCGGCTCTAGCCAGATATTCCCTAATCTCAGCCACGCTGGTTTTTTTCTTCTGGTGCATGTTCCTCTCTCTCAGGTACACAACGGCTTTAAACAGCAGCGCTATCTATACGATTGTTCCTGGTCTTTCCGGCGTTTATGCCATTATTTTAAATAAAGAAAGGTTGGGGACTGCTCGCCTAGCCGCCATGGTTCTTGGGGTTGTGGGAGCGTTATGGGTTGTGTTTAAGGGAGATATTGGTCTATTTGCAGAATTCTCCTGGAACCGGGGGGATCTGATATTTCTTGCCGGTTGTGCTTCCGTTGCTCTTTATGGTCCTCTTGTGAGTCTGTTTCATCGGGGTGAGCCAATGCTGAAGATGTCTTTCTGGATTATGCTTACCGGTACATTCTGGCTGCTTTTTCTGGCGGCACCTAGGCTGGTCGATGTCTCATGGTCAGAGATTCCCTTCAATGTCTGGAGTGGTATTGCGTATCTTGCAATCCTGTCGACAAGTGTCACTTTTTTTCTTACTCAGTATTCCATTTTGTTTCTTGGCCCCACTAGAGTGATGGCATACTCCTACCTTAATCCGGGGCTGGTTCTTGCCCTTGATTTTCTTTTTAACGATACCTGGCCGGGTGCACAGGTGCTTCCTGGTATTGCGATTGTGCTGGTGGCAATGCTGGTTGTTCAGCGTGTACAGATAGTTAGGTAGCAGCTTTTTTCTTCTCTTTAGTTAAAAAAAGCTTTTCATTTTTTCCTCGTAAGGACATATACTCAAAATCAGTAGTGTCCGGTTAGGATTTTGCATGTTTTAAAATAATGAAATCTTCTCA
>CAZDJE010000083.1:0-16564 GCA_964505715.1 uncultured Desulfocapsa sp.
TTTAGATGATATGGAGGCCTTAAACTAAAAGGCCAGTTTCTTTTGGCCACGCTCCGGCACCAGATCAATTTCTTCGCCTGACTTTTTCCAGAACCTTTGACCTAGTGGTAAAATCAATAGATGTTGGTTGTTGTTTTTGAAAGTTAGATTTTATAACAGAGAAAATGAATTCATTGCTGAAGAGTGGAGGCAGTTTAAATAAAACTTGAGCTTCTTCCATTGCCAATGGAACAAAAGTAGTAGAGGAAAGAGCATCTAGAGAAGAAGTCGTTCAACAGAGGAGAAGACAGAAGAAGATAAAAAGTCTGTTATTTATAGTGCTTGTCTCAAACATTCCCATTCTTTTCCATCCCTTTTATTTTCCCAGGCCCAGGAACAGTGCAATGTTCTGATCACCCGGACGCTGCCAACCTGTGGTGAAAGGGACGCGTAGAAAAGCAAAAAGTGATTGTTGCTCTTACTCTGTTCCGACGACTCTATTTCTTCCCTGGTGTTTAGCCTGATACAAATATTTGTCAGCAAGACCAAGGAGCTCGCTCATAGAGTCCTGAGCCATCTCTTCTGTAGAGCCCACTCCAACGGATATGGTAATACTGATATCGATACCGTTGTAGGAAAAAAGGTGATCTGCAACGTTTTGACGTATTCTTTCCGCAAATTTCACACCGCACTGATTGTTTCCCCGGCACATGCCATAAAACTCTTCTCCACCATAGCGGCCGATATTTTCTTCCTTTCGCTTGAGTGAAAGCATCAGTGATGCCAGTTCTTTAAGGATAAAGTCGCCAGCCTGATGGCCATGAGTGTCATTGACCATTTTGAAATGATCTATATCTATCATAAGAATGGAAAATTCGTCAATATAGCCTCTGTTTCTTTCACCTGTTCGAATCTCAAAGATCTTCTCCAGAATGTTTCTTTTGGGAAGACCTGTGAGGTCATCAAAATAGCCTACTTTTTCCAGGAATAATTTTTGCTCCATTTCCTTGGTGATATCGGTGAGGCATCCAAAGGTCAATACGATGCTATCACCTGGGAAAAGTTCTACCTTTCCCTGATCTTTAAGCCAGATGATTTTTCCGGAAGGGGTTGCGACCTGGTATACAGCTTCTACCTTTTTGTTATCCTGGACGTTTTTTCGTAGGTCTTGGCGTTTATTGGAAATCTGGTTGCGAGTTATGATCTCTTCTTCCACCGTTGATTGCGACGGATCGCTATAGTGGAATAATCGCTGATCCTGAATGGAGTCTCTGAAAACTTTGGAAATGTTTTCGGTGGTTGTATCCAGCAGATCCAGGAGTTGCTTGCCCATAAACTCATACCAGATAGTATTATCCTCCTGGTTCCAGGCGGTAATGTAGGGCATCATAGTAAAGCTGCAGGTATCAAATGTGTCGGATGCCTGGATGGCGGAAAGAGTTCGTTCCTGCAGGGTGCGGCTGTAGGCACCTGTAAGAATTCGCCCGGCATAGGTGGTTGGTAGCTGTTCCATGTCGATTGGTTGTGAGGGTGAACGACTCTGTTACTGTTAAATGAGCAGGAAGAAATTCACATGTACGATCCCCTGTTGATGCTAAGGATAGTGGGGCTGTTTGTCGTCTCCCATATATTATGGCTTAGTTCAAGGAATGATCGATGTCAAATGTCAAAGATTGAAACTCAGCCAGCTTTATAGAGTAAAGACATAATAATCTGATAAAACAGAAGAATCACAAGAGAGTATGGGGATGAAGAGAAAAATAGCTGAGCTTTGTACGTAATAAGGTAGAGATTTGGACACAGGTTGATAGGCTTATAGTAATAGATTATGTTTGTGGTAGATAGAAACTGAAAATCCATCTTCTACTGCCTGGATAAAAAATATCGTGTGTACTTCTCCAAACGGCTGGACCGGAAAAATCCTCCATATTGATCTCGATCTCGCCTCCGTTAATGTTGTCAGGCCAGAGACTGAAATTTATCATACGTACATAGGCGGCAAAGGGCTTGCCGGGTATTTTCTGAGGCCCAAGGTGACTCTTCCCTGGAATCATCCACGCATGCCACTGCTTGTTTTTACCGGTCCTCTGGTCGGCACAGCAGCTCCTACCTCCGGTCGTTCAACCGTTATGTCCAGGTCACCTCTTACCGGAACAATTGCGGATACCTCCGTGGGGGGCCGTCTTGGCTTTCAGTTAAAACGGGCAGGATGGGATGGCATTATTATTACCGGTCAGTCGGAGAGACCGTGCGGTATTGAAATAGAAGACGACAAGGTTCGGATAGTGTCAGCAGAAGAATTTTGGGGCAAAGATACTGCATCTGTTTTTAACTCTTTGGCAGATGGTCGTGGCTCGCTTGCTACCATCGGTCCGGCTGCTGAAAATGGGGTCTGCTTTGCGTCCCTTGTTGTAGATAAACATCATGTTGCCGGTCGATCCGGTATCGGACTCTGTTTTGGAGCCAAAAAGCTCAAATATCTGTCGGTGCATGGCAGTGGCAAAGTAAGGGTTCATGACAGTGAAAAACTTCACTCTGCACGTGAGGAAATTCTAAGACTCACAGCAGCATCTCCCATTCTTATGGGGCAGCACGGGTTTTCCTGTTTTGGTACAGGATCCATTTATGACCTGATGGATTCGCGGCGTATGATGCCAACGGACAACTTCCGCAGGACCCATTTTGATCAGGCCTCAAAGCTCAATGCCCATGCCTATAAAAAGAGATATGACCCTGGCAAGCATGGTTGTATGGGCTGTCATATCCGTTGTAAAAAAATAGGACGCGCAGATCACGTTGGCTCTTCCATGCCTGAGTTTGAAACCATGTCTCATTTCACTGCTCTAATTGAGAATACGGATATGGATCTAGTTATGCAGGCTAATACGCTCTGCAACCACTATGGCATGGATACAATTTCTGCTGCTGCAACGCTTTCCTGTTATAAGGAAATATCCGGCATTACCGATCTTTCTGGTCGACTTGTAGAACTCCTTGAGGAAATCGGCCAGGGTTCCACTGAGCTTGGCAGAGCGCTTGGGAAGGGCTCTTTGCATTACGCCTCAAGCCATAATCAACAAACGGCTTCCATGAGTGTTAAGGGCTTGGAGTTACCCGCCTATGATCCTCGTGGGGCATACGGCATGTCTCTGGCCTATGCTCTTGCCACCCGTGGCGGATGTCACCTGCGGGCCTATCCAGTGAGTCATGAGATTTTAAGAAAACCCGTTGCCACCGATCGATTCAGCTTTAGTGGCAAGGCAAGAATAATTAAGATTGCAGAAGATCAAAACGCAGTCGTCGATTCACTTACTGCCTGTAAATTTATCTTTTTGGGGGCAGGGCTTGAAGAGTACGCCGGGGCATTCAATGCTGTCACCGGAATGGCTGTTACGGCTCAGGATCTGTTAAAGATCGGTGAGCGTATCTATTATCACGAGCGTTTAATGAATAGCCTGAACGGATTTGAGGCCAAAGATGATGACCTGCCCATTCGTTTTTTTACCGAGGCGGGAACAAGTGGCAATGGCATAGAGGTTCGCCCCCTTGACCGTGAAGCTTTTCTTGAGGCTCGTGGTCGTTATTACAGGATTCGAGGCCTTGATGAAGAGGGAAGGGCAACAAAAGAAAAAGCGGAAGAACTGGGGCTTGAATGGAACAACTCTTAGAGAAATATGCGGATAAGTTAATCGCTGCAGGGCTTGCCGCAAGCCCGCTCCTTTGTGGCCTGGATGATGAGGTGATCTGGAACCGATCGAGCAGTGATATCCTGGTATTAGAGCAGGTTTTGGGCGGCATGAATATAAATTCTTTGATTTGTATTGAACCGGTTGAGCCTTATCTTGAAATTTTTCACTTTCTGACCAGCCGTTATCCCGAAACCATCACTCCAGGCGATTGCGAAACACGAACCTTTCTCCATGATGTGCCCGTGATCAGGGATTTCACCTCTGCAGCAATTCTCACCCAACTGCGTAGACGTAAATCAGTTGTTGTTGCCTCAGAAAATAGTATCCGCCTGATCACCTTTGGCAGCGTTAGCCCCGAGCAGGCATTTGTCAGCCTTAGTTCCGTCTGTTTCAGTGCTTTTGTGCTCTTTTTTGCAGATTATCTGGCTGACTGTAGAGCGGGCAGGGTCACCACAGAACAGCAGCAGGCATTCGACAAGGTGGTGGTACAGCTTGATTCGCCACACGGAACATCGCCAGCATTAGAAGCTGGTCCTTTTCGTTCTGAACAACAGGTCTATCGGGCAATTATTGAGGCCGGACGTTTTACCGTGGACTATGGATTGGTCGATTCATATTTTGGCAATATATCCTATCGCCTTGACCAAACCATTTATATCAGCCAGACCGGCAGCTCACTCGATGAACTGGCTGGCTGCATCGACCCATGCCCCATGGATGAGACATCCTGTGCAGGAATAACCGCTTCCAGCGAACTTGTGGCCCATGACGAAATCTATAAAAACACGGATAATTGTGCCATCCTGCACGGGCATCCAAAGTTCGCCGTTATTTTATCCATGGATTGTAATGATCTGGATTGTATCAATCGTGGACAATGCCATATTAAATGCTCGGTACAACGATTCGTTGAGGATATTCCAATTGTTCCAGGAGAAGTCGGCACTGGCCCCACCGGGCTCTGCCATACCCTTCCCCCTGCAATTCAAGATAAAAGGGGCGTCATCGTTTGGGGACATGGCTTATTTACCGTTGCGGTGGTGGATTTTAATGACGCTTTTAAGCATCTTCTCGATATTGAAAACATGTGCCGTGAGGAATTTTTTAAAAGGGTCAAGTGCTGCTGATCTTTTCTATGTACGTGCTTTTTTGACAATTGTGTATGTAACTCCACGCCTGTAACTGTCGTAACAGTATCTCCGGTAATTAAGGAACTTCATATGAATACTCTTATTTATGGTGCCGATGATGGGGTGAAGGTTATTCTTTCGATAACGGCCTTGCTTATTGCTGTGCTTGGTCTCACCGCATTGGTCGATATGCTCTTGGGAATGATGCTCTCCGGACTATCTCTTAAGGTAATCCTGACGTATCTTGTTTATCCGCTTACCTGGATGCTAGGCGTTGCCCCGGCAGATGTGGGGCTGGTTGCCGGTCTGATTGGAGAAAAACTTGTTCTCACCGAGGTGGTTGCTTATCAGGATCTTGCCGGATTACTGGCAGATAACGCATTTTCGGATCCTCGTTCCGCAGTTATTGCGGCCTACGCTCTGTGCGGTTTTACCCATATTGCCTCCGTTGCAATCTTTGTGGGTGCCGTGACAACTATTGCCCCGGAAAAAGCAAAAGAGATCAGTCAGGTTGCTTTTAGGGCACTTATTGCGGCTGTTCTTGCCTGTCTGATGACCGGTGGAATTGCAGGGATATTCTACAGGGGGAGCACTCTGTTGCTGCGATAGCTTCGGCTGGGCAGTTGTGGCGTGAGGCTTCTTAGATAGTACGGTTGTGTGCTTCATGCTATTCACAAGCGAGGAAAGAGAAAACTTGAATAGTTTTTGTGTTACACTATGTTTAGTAAACTTTTTAGTGCTCCATTTGGATATTTAAAGGAAATAAATATAATACGAGACTAGGGCAATGCGAGAATTTCAAAGAGCGACAGGATGCCGGGATGAGGCAGAAGAGCCGGAACGGATAGCTCAATTTCTGGAAGAAGAAAAGGGATACAATGCAGCGGATATTGAACTGCGTTTAACTATCACAACCCGATTTAACGATGAAGAAGTTGTCTCGAAAATTACCCTGCTTGTCCGGGTGGATGGTAAGGCTACTATGCTGCTGCGCTACGCCCCCGGCTCGGTGGTAACCAGGGAACGCTCAGCCGTGGCTGCGGCACGGGTATTGGATCCTGAGCATCAGATCCCACTGGTGGTGGTTACAAATGGTGAGGAAACGGTCCTTCTTGATACTTACAAAGGCAAGCGTCTTGCAGAAAGCATGGCTGAATTGCCAACGGCTGTAGCCCTGCAGGAAATGGTAAGTGATCTTCGCTACGAATCGCTTGATAATCCGAAAAAAGAGGATCGGGAGAGGCGTGTCCTGAATGCGTTTGATGTGGATCTCTGACAAAAGAACATGGTTTCCCGGTCCGGGGAAAACAGCTGAGATACAATGAGGAAATGCTACTATGGCTCTGATGAATATTCAATCTGCGATAAAACGAGTGGTGCAGATTGTAGCGAAGCTTGAGTCGCCCCAGGGGGTGGAGATTCTTACCTATAAGCGTAATCGCGGTATCACTATAATAAAAATTGACGATGAGACGCTCTCGGTACAGGAACGGGGCTATGAGGAAAAAATATTCCAGGTGACGAAGAGCAATCTGGCCAAAGAGCTCAAATCCATTGCCAAAAGAGAATTTCCGCGAAGTCGTAAAGTACGTGTCTATCAGCTGGACAGTCCCTACTGCCTGGGAATAAAACGAAAGCAGATTTGATGAGTTTTCCTACTCTTCTTCGAGACACCACACCTGTTTCAGGTGTTCAATCCCCTGATGGTTGGTGAGATCGAGATGGATGGGGGTGACGGAAATAAAACCGTTACTGACAGCGTGGACATCCGTATCTTCCTCCGAAGCAGGACTTGGAGTACCGCCTCCGATCCAGTAATGTTTCTTTCCCCATGGATCATGGATTTCCTGAATAGCATTATCCCAGAGCCGTCTTCCCTGGCGGGTAACCTTTATTCCCTTATTTGGGTTAGTCTGAGGGATATTGGCATTGAGAAGAGTATCTTTGGGGAGCCCCTGTCTCAGTATCTGTTCTGCCAGTTTTACGGCAATTTCTGCTCCGTTGGTAAAGTCGTAGGGCGCTTCTCCTGCAAGAGAAACAGCAAGTGATGGAATTCCATACATTGTTCCTTCCACAGCAGCTGAGACGGTGCCTGAATAGGAGATATCGTCGCCAACATTGGGGCCTGGGTTGATGCCTGAAACCAGTAGGTCAGGTTTTTGGGGCATGATCTTGTTCAGGCCAATGGCTACGCAGTCGGTGGGTGTACCGTTTAGGGTGTAATAGCCGTCTTTAAGCTTTGTTACCAGCAGGGGACGGTTCATGGTCAGTGAGTGAGATACTGCTGAATTATCTCTGTCCGGGGCGATAACAACGCATTCCGCTATCTTGCTGAGTGCCTGGACCAAAGCTTCGAGACCGGGGCTTTGTATTCCATCGTCGTTGGTGATAAGAAAAAGAGGCATAGTTTCCACTGGAGTTATTGAATGTTCAAGGCTGTATTTAAGAAAATAGAGTATGGCATGAAACGACTATTCACGCCATAATAGCTTTGGTTCTGTAATAAATAGCTGATACTGTAAAATAAGAAGAATCCTTAGTCGGAAAGTAATTATGGCCATATCACTCCAAGAAAAGTCATCGATCTCTGAAATAAGAAAACGATTTGATGGCGATGTTGAACGGTTTTCGAACCTTGAAACCGGACAGTCCGCGACAATCGATGCTCCGCTTGTAATGGAGTTAATTACTCAGGCGGCATTTCAATCGACCGCTCATATTAAAAGAGTACTGGATATAGGCTGTGGTGCAGGGAATAACAGTGTAAAACTCAGTCAGAGTGTTTCCGGATTTGATTGTGATCTTGTTGATCTCAGCCTGCCCATGTTGGAAAAGGCGCGTGAACGTATTGCTGAGAGCATTACAGGAACGGTGAAGATCTTTCATGGCGATTTTCGCGAGGTAGATTTACCAATTCAGGGGTACGATGTGATTCTTGCAGCCGCGGTTTTGCATCATCTACGTGATGACGGGGACTGGGAGTCTGCATTTACAAAACTATATACCCTTACTGCTCCAGGTGGCAGTGTCTGGATAACCGATCTGGTCTCACATGAGACTCCGCATATTCAATCCCTGATGTGGGAGAGATATGGTGAGTACTTGTGTTCGCTGGGTGGGGAAGAGTATAAAAATAAGATCTTTGAATATATTGAGAAAGAAGATTCGCCGCGTCCTGTGACCTACCAATTGGATCTGCTGCGTAAAGTGGGATTTAATCACGTTGAACTTTTACATAAGAATTCATGCTTTGCGGCTTTTGGTGCAGTGAAGAACAGTTGAATAAAATTGCCACGTTTTGTGTGTGATCAAAATTATTTCTGATTAGCCACAAAACTCAGCCAGTATTCCAAGGAATGTGTAGGAGTCCTCCCTTGTAGGCGATTAGGAGGGTAACGTTGTCTCGAACAATATCGTCCGCAGGGGCGAACTCCTACAATTACATACGCTTTTAGTATGTTACACAGTTTGCATGTTTGGTGGCTGAGCTTTGTACGGAATTAATAAATTATTTATCCACAACCTCATCAACCCAGGCAAGGGCTGCTGCAACCTTGGGGAAACCAATGGTTGAAATTAAAAGAAGCAGAGCGTGGTACAGCTCATCATGTGTTGCTCCTGCCTGCAATGCCCGTCTGGTGTGAGAGTTAACAGAACCAACGGATCCCAATGAAGCAGCAACTCCGAGTTGAATAAGCTCGGAGGTCTTGTTGTCCAGTGGGCCTGCCTTGCGGACGGTGGAACCAAGATTCTGCACTGCAGCCAGAACTTTTGGGAAGCGCTTTTGTAGACGACGATAATGTTTAGGACCTTGTTTCTTGGACATGTATATCTCCTTTTTTGTAATAGTTGAGGTTTGTCCTTGATTCGATGTTCAAGGTGCTCTGTGAATAAGTATCCGCTATTTCCTCTATGGGAGTCAAGCTGATTGACGGTTTTTGATAAAATCACAAGCGAGAATAGGTGGACGCTACTATTGTGCATATAGAGCAATGCCTGTTCAGTGGAAACGCCATGCAGTACATGATAGCAAAAATTAAAAGTATCTCTTCTCCGTGTTGGTAGCCAATGAAGCTAGACCCGAAAGGATTTTCCCTGCCTGCCAGAACCTCTCTTAAGCAGGTGGATACTAATACCATAGCCATTGTGATAAACCGTAAGAGTCGGATTATAATGGCAGATGGAAAAAAGATTCTGGAAAAGGCTTTGAAGATACAGAAAATACAGCCAGCAGTGAGAGTTGTCTTGCACACTACAGCACCGGTTTGCAGTAAAACAATACGGTTTCTTGATTCTGAAAAAATTCAGGTGGTTTCCGGGTGAAAATGAAGAGCAAAGAGCGGATAGCAGCAATATGGAATTAAGCAGACTTGGGCTAAATAGCTGGTTTGGTGAACAGGTAAACAAACACTGCCAGGATGGGCTACGGGTGGCTCGGGTCACGGTGGTTGACCGGGGGTGGTATACCATCAGAAACGAGGATAGTGAGGTGCTTGCAAGGGCAACAGGACGATTCCTCCACTCCACGGAATCGACCTGTGATATGCCATGTGTCGGTGATTGGGTTTGTGTCCGCTATCGAGACGATGGATCTGCCGCGACCATTCATGCGATGCTGCCAAGAAAAACATTTTTACAGAGAAAGTACGCAGGAAAGAGAATAGAAATTCAGATGGTTGCTTCAAATATTGATGTGGCTTTTATTGTACAGTCCTGTCACTACGATTTTAATGTGAGTCGGTTGGAGCGGTATCTGGTGATGGCCAATGAAGGAGGTGTTGAACCAGTCTTGATACTGAGTAAAACGGATCTGGTCAATGCGGATAGGCTTGAGGAACTGATTGCTGAAATTCGCACTGGTGGGATAAACACCAGGATAATTTCTATCAGTAATGTGAACGGATCAGGGCTGGATCAGCTTGAAGAGCTTATGGAACAGGGGAAGACATACTGTATCGTGGGTTCCTCAGGTGTCGGAAAATCCACACTGATTAACAAGCTTATCGGGCAGGAAACCTTGAAAACACGCCCCGTCAGTGAGTCCGGAGAGGGCAGACATACAACGGTTCGTCGTCAACTGCTTATTCTTAAGCAAGGGGCAATGTTAATTGATACGCCGGGAATGCGGGAGGTCGGGCTTCTGGGCGCAAGTGATGGAATGGATGAAAATTTCGAGGATATTCACACGTTATCCCGGAACTGCCGCTTTTCCAACTGCCGCCATACAAAGGAACCTGGATGTGCAATCGTGCAGGCAATAGAAGATGGAAAACTGCAAAGTGAGCACTACCAAAATTATCTGAAGCTTAAGGCGGAATCGGAATGCAATGAAATGTCCTATGGTGTGAAGCGGAAAAAGAAAAAGACATTTTGAAATATGTTTAGCAAAACGAATAAATTGCTGTTTTACCGTGCCTGGCTCAGGTTGATTGTTGCCTATCTGCTTGCATTTGCCTTGAGCTTTGGAATTGGCTTTGTTCTTATACAATTTTTCAAGGTCTCCCCGGAAACCATATTTGGATTCTCCACAAAACGAATTTCCATTGCCTTTCCAGTCTTTACAACGGGCACAGAGCTTGGAGTTGATCTGGGGATAATCCTCTTTTTCTGGAATACTCTGGCTTCAGTTATCACCATCTCATTTCTCTATACGGCGCCGCTCTTTAATCCTCAAAATATCCTGTTGTCTCCCCGGTTGATTCGAAAAATATTATGTGGCAGCGGGAGAATGAAACTGCTCTGCTTTCTGCCGGGCTGTTTAGCCATTGAAGCTGAATCTATTCGCAGAGTATACGTGTGGCTGATGGTGCCCTGGCTGGGAATGACATTGCTCGGGATAGAAAGCGGACTGACCGCTTCAACATCCGCTTTTGCCTTTGGCTCCTATCTGATCGGGTTTGTCTCTTTGCTTCCCCATGGCATAGTGGAAATTCCAAGCGTTGCCTTTGCTGGAGCGGCCACTTTTTCAATGCATTTAATGGTCAAAAAAAGAGCAGGTAAAACGAGTTCGGATACATTGTTTGCAGAAATTGAAACGTTTAAGAAGGAAGTGCCTCTTGTGCGGATTGTTCTGATTGTAATGGCTTTTCTCTTTATTGCCGGGCTGATTGAAGGTCATATCACGCCTCTGATTCTGGACTTTCTGACGAGTTAAACGGGATTCAGTTGCATCGTCATAGTGGAACTTGAGTGTCCCTTGTTCCCTTCATGTCGTAAATTTGTTTCTCATCATATTGACGGAGAATTACGGCAAGAGCTAAGGGCAAATACTTATAAAGGAATGGCATTTCGGAACGATCGCTTTAAAGAAGAGCTTGAAATCAAGAAAGAGTGGGTGTTCCGAAAAAAATTGCTTGGGAATGCGTCAAATGAGCAGCAATCTTCGTTAATTTTGACGCACCAGACGATCGGTGAACGTTCAACGAAAGATAACATTGTTCCCTGTTGCAAACCTTGTAACACCAGGAAGAAATTCTGACAGTAATTCCAAATAGTCTGATTTCACTTCACAATTTCACCTATTCCTGCTAGAAGCATTCGTTCATAATATTTAAAAACCTTATCTAAAATAGATTCTTTTGGAGAAAAAAATGAAACTGCCTGTAAAACCAGCTGTCCTGTTTGCCAACCTTTGTTTTTTTGCACTTTTGAGTTCTTGCGTCAGCGGCGGTGGTGGACAGAGTTCGACCATTCCCCAGGAAGAAGCTCCCGTTGAGAGAGAAATGGTTGACGGTGTAGAGAAAATAGAGCTGGCTTCCCTTGAGGAGATGCCAACGGTAGACAAAGTCCCATCGGGATATAAAGCCTTAGTCGTTGCAGATGTAGCATCTAGCCAACAGGTAACAACAGACTATCCTACAGCTGCTAACGATTGTAAAACAAATATCCTGAAGCAGTTGAACGAAAAGGAGAATTACCTTTCTGTCACTGGGGATAACGCAAAAAAAATGAAAGGTAAAACTGTGAAAATCAGTCTTGAGATTCTTGATATGAGAATAACAAGCAGCACAGCCAGAATGTTTGGAGGAGCATTTGTCGGAAGTTCCTTTATGGAAGTATTGATTACATTCACAGATACTGCAAATGCTAAAGTCATCCATAAAAAAGTATTATCTACTTCCAATAATTCGTGGGCTGCTTCTTATTCGGGTGGTGCTAGTGATCAGTCTTTGCCAGCAGATTTCGGTGCGTTGATTGGTGAATATATTTATACTGTTGTTCCGGCAGGGAAGTAGCATCCTTCCCTGAAAGTAACAAAGAACAGTTGTGATTAAATGGGGGCCACGTTTTTCCGCAAGTAAGCGCGGCCAAATAAACGTGGTTGTCCCCTATTGTTTGCACCGTCTCCATTCCCTTACCCCTGCCAATCAAAATTCCCCTGCTCCTGAAAAGTTTATTTTCCTTACAGTTCCTTAACTGATATACTAGATAGAATAAACCTTGTTGGTTTTGTTATAATGACAAGGAAATCTAAAGTGTTAGCAGTGATAGCCTATAGGTAATGATCATGTCCAATATAGTAAGCCATGAGGAACTAAAGAAACGGGTTTTAGAGTTGGAACAAGCTGCATCCAAGCATAAAAAGTTGGAAGAGGAGTTTAATCAAATATTCACCATGTCCCTTGATATGCTCTGTGTTGCTGACATCACCACAGCAACCTTTCTCAAGGTTAATCCCGCTTTTACAAAAGCTCTTGGTTATTCCGAGGAAGAGCTTCTGGGAAGTCCATTTTTTGATTTTATTCACCCAGAAGATATTGATTCAACTCGCTCGGTTGTTGACGAAAAGTTATGCCTGGGAACAAAAGCTATTAATTTTGAAAACCGATATCTTTGTAAAGACGGGAGCTATCGATGGTTGAGCTGGATGTCTCACCCTGCTCCTGGAAAAGGAGTAACGTATGCTGTCGCTCGTGATATTACAGAAAGGAAGTTGGCTGAAGAGAGGATATTGCTCAAGCAAAAACAACTGATAGCGATCAGTAAGATCGGGCTGTTGGCAAATTCAACACTTCGTTTAGATGAGATCCTTGGAAATGTACTGGAAAGCATCACCAAAACCCTGAATGCTTCGGCAGGTATGATATTGCTAATAGACCCTGTCACCCGCAATTTATCATGGGGTGCAGCTTTAGGTTTATCAAAGACCTTCGTCAGCGATGTCCAGAACCATCCTATCCGTCTTGGTGAAGGTCTGACAGGGCTTATAGCCCAGACCGGAGACCCCATATACATACCATTCGATTTCTCTCATGACCTACGCATCATCCGTCCTTCGGTTAAGAAGGAGGCGTTAAACTCTTTTATCGGAGTCCCTCTTCATGCTGCTGACGAGATTGTCGGTGTCATGAATATCCTAACCCGCTCTCCAGACATCTTGACCGAAGATGATATGGGCCTTTGTACTGCTGTTGGCTCACACGTCGGATTGGCAATCAGGAATGCACAACTTTTTGATAAACAGAAACAGACTGAGGAATCTCTACAAGAGAGCGAGAAGCGCTTTAAAATACTGTCTAATCTTACTTTCGAGGGAATAGTGATTCATAACGACGGTGTTGTCATAGATTCGAATAGAGCACTTACAAAAATGCTTGGCTATACCAAAGAAGAGCTTATCGGAAAGGATTTAATTCAGCTATGTGTTCTTCAGGAATATCATTCAACAATACGAGAAAATATTGTTAAAAATTATGCGAAACCATATGAGGCGATGGTCAGGAGAAAAGATGGAACCATATTTCCTGTAGAATTGGAAGCCAGAGATATAAGAAATAGTGACCTTAAATTTCGAGTAGCTGCAATTAGAGACATCACCGAGCGCAAGCAGGCGGAAGGCGCCTTGCGGAATAGCAAAGATCGCTTCAAAACAGCCTTTTACACGAGCCCAGACGCAATTAACATCAACCGACTAGAAGATGGGCTGTACATCGACATTAACGAAGGGTTTACCGTGTTAACTGGTTATACTCGAGAGGAGACAATAGGAAAGACATCGAGCGAAATCAACGTATGGTACAATTCGGCAGACAGGCAGGAATTAGTGCGAGGTTTGAAGGTAAAAGGTCATTATACAAATCTAGAGGCGAAGTTCCAGAGAAAAGACGGTTCTGTCACGATTGCGCTTATGTCCGCCAGTATTATTGATTTGGACGGTGTGGCACACATTCTTTCAATAACTAGAGATATAACCGAGCGTAAGAAAGCTGAAGAAAAACTTAACAAAACAACCTATGATCTTGGTGAGCGGTTAAAGGAGTTGAACTGCTTATTTCATATTTCAGAACTCTTTGAAAAAGAAAATACTACTGAAAAGATTCTGCAGGGTATTGCAGATATAATCCCTCCTGCCTGGCAATATCCTGAGATTACCTGTGCACAAATCAAGTTAGGTGATCAGTCGTACAGCTCAGGTAATTTCAAAGAAAGCAAATGGTTTCAATCTCAGAAAATTATAGCCTCTGGGATAATCGTTGGGGAAGTAAAAGTTGTTTACTGTGAAGAAAAAACTGAAATTCAGGAAGGTCCTTTTTTTAAAGAAGAAAGGGATTTGCTCAATGTTATTGCAGAAAGAATAGGAAGTTTTTTTGAAAGAAAAAAAACAGAATTTGAAAAAGAAAAGCTTGAATCTCAACTCCAACAAGCCCAAAAAATGGAAGCAATCGGCACCTTGGCTGGGGGGATAGCTCATGATTTTAACAATATTCTGGGAGCAATTATCGGTTATACTGAGATGGCACGTGATGATAGCCCGAATGGTTCATTAATTGTCGAAGATTTAGATAAAGTTTTAGAGGCAAGTGATAGAGCTGCTGGGCTTGTCAAGCAGATCCTCGCTTTCAGCCGTCAGGATGAAACGGAATATATTCTCTTACAACCATCAAGTATTGTAGCGAAAGCTATTGCAATGATTCGTCCATCACTCCCGACAACTATAGAAATCACACAGGACATCGACACAAAAACTGGTCATATCTTCGGTGACCCTACCCAAATCCATCAAATTCTAATCAACCTCTGTACCAACGCTTTCCATGCCATGGAAGATACAGGTGGCAGACTGGATATTTCATTAAAAGAAATAGATCTCTTCAAGGACGATATTCCCTCTGAACCACACATTGACACCGGTACTTTTATTCAACTATCAGTTGGTGATTCAGGTGTCGGAATGACGCAGCAAGTGAAAAGTAAAATCTTTGATCCTTATTTTACGACCAAAAGAGTCGGTAAAGGCACGGGGATGGGGCTTTCTATTGTCCATGGCATTATCAAAAACTATGGAGGATTTATAACTCTTTCCAGTGAATTTGGTAAAGGTACCGTCTTTCATGTTTTCCTGCCTGTAGTCAATAAAGACGTGCTGCCTGCTAAGGAGGCTATAAAACAGATTCCAGTTGGTAAGGAAAAGATCCTTTTTATAGATGATGAGGATGTACTTGCCGATATGGGTAAGAATATGCTCGAAAGGCTTGGTTACCATGTTACTGTACGAACAAGCAGCCTTGAAGCTCTGGAGACTTTTCAGAATCAACCGGACCAGTTTGATGTGGTAATTACCGATCAAACGATGCCGGGCATGACCGGTTTTGATCTCGCCAGAAGAATGTTGCAGATTAGACCTGATATTCCCATCATCCTTTGTACAGGCTATTCCAGTATTATCTCCGAGGAAAAAGCGAAATCCATAGGGGTAAGAGAATTTGCATTGAAACCAGTTGGGAAAAGAGATATTGCAATGTTGATTCGGAAAGTGCTGAATGGCAATCAAGTATAAAATCAAAATTTCCCAGAAAAACCTAACACATTTTAACTTTTCGTCCGTGCGAGATGGTTCCAGATTATGTTTGCTGATTGCTTTAAAAAATATCTAATTACGTACAAAGCTCAGCCATTTTCGTCAGTCATTCCCGCGGAGGCGGGAATCTAGAGGGATGACATCTCTGGTCACTTGTAATTATTACGTTTTTTTAGCGAGGCAGGGTAAATATGGTTCCCGTTTCTTCTCAGAATCCAGAATGGAGGGGGGATTGCTCACCCTGAAAAACTACAATGAGAGATGAATAGGAATACCCCTAAGACTATGATTTTATATAAACATTAAGATAGTCGTCTTGGCAGTCTTAACGGTTGAACTGACTGGCGGCGACATAGCGTCCAGTCAGTTGATTGGCTAGAGATTAGTTTTATTCATATTCAGAAGAATAGGTCTCTCCATACGTATGGGAATAGAGTTCAAAAAGATTTCCAAATGGGTCTTCCAAATAGACCATTTTATAAGGTTTACTCTCATCTTCAGGGTGATATCTCATAATGTCCATTCGTACTTTTCCGCCGTATTGTTCCGTTCTATCAATAACTCCTTGGAAATCATCTGATTGCAAACAAAAATGGAAGATGCCGATTTTTGTGAAATCGACAATATGCTTCTCTTCTCGTCCTTTCATTTCAAATAGTTCAAATCCGATACCATCTTCAGTTACAAGGTGTGCTATGTTAAACCCTTTGAAACCATCTCCAAATACTGCGACGCACATTTTACCGATTGCTGTTTTCTTTTCTTCCGTCACTTCAGACTTACCCATGACTATCTCAAGACCAAGTGCTTTAGTGTAAAACTCTACAGCTTTATCCATCTCTCCAACCATAATTCCGACATGACTCATCTTCATAATGACCTCGTTTTATGCTATGTGTTGTTCTTATTGTTGCTTAGATTCAATCCCGAGTACAATGATATTATAGCTACTAAGAAATAGAGTAGCA
>CAZDJE010000084.1:0-16013 GCA_964505715.1 uncultured Desulfocapsa sp.
CAGTAAATTCAGCAAATCCCTTGATTGCCTGTACAGCTGTGATTGCAGCGGTCAGTGTGGTTTTACCATGATCGATGTGACCAACAGTTCCAACATTGACATGCGGTTTAGTTCTCTCAAATTTTTCTTTTGACATAGTCTTTCCTCAAAATGAATAAGCTATATTCCTCTGATTTTTCTTATAATCTCGTCGGCTCTATTTTTGTGCACGACGTCATATTTCTCAAACTGCATGGTAAAATTCGCTCTACCCTGTGTCGCAGATCGTAGAGATGTTGAATATCCGAACATTTGCGCCAGGGGAGCATTTGCTTTTACCACCTGAAGACCATCACTGGTCTCAATTCCAACAACTTTTGCTCTCTTGGAGTTGAGATCATTCATCATATCTCCAAGATATTCATCTGGACATGTTATCTCCAGACTCATAATCGGTTCAAGCAACAGAGGAGTAGCTTCAGCCGTTACTCTGCGAATTGCCATTGCCGATGCAATTCCAAATGCCATCTCAGTGGATTCATCATCTATATATGATCCGCCGATAAGCGTTACTTTTATATCGGTGACAGGGTATCCAATAAGCGGCCCTGCGTCCAAACTGTCCCTAATCCCTTTTTCAATAGCACCAAGGAATTCCGACGGGACCTTATCATCCTTTACAAGACTTTCAAACTGAACCCCTTCAGATCTATTTAAAGGTTCAACTTTGAGGACGACGTGGCCATACTGACCTTTAGCTCCTGTCAGCTGGTCAAACTTGCCTTCACCCACGGCTACAGCCGAGATGGTTTCCTTATAGGACACCTGAGGCTTACCTACGTTTGCTTTGGCCTTAAATTCATTGAGTAATCTGTCGACAATGATCTCGAGATGTAGTTCTCCCATCCCTGAAATTATTGTCTGTCCAGTGTCATCGTTTTTTGAAATCTTAAACGATGGATCTTCCAAGGCTATCTTACCAAGCGTTTCAGTAAGTTTTTTCTCGTCGGCCTTGCTCTTGGCCTCGATAGCGACACCAATTACAGGTTCCGGAAATTCCATACTTTCCAGTACAATATAATCGCCACTCGCACAAAGTGTGTCTCCGGTAGTGGAAAACTTCAGGCCTATTACAGCCCCAATATCACCAGCCTTAAGACTGTCCACTTCTTCACGCTTATTCGCATGAAGCCGAATTAATTTACTGATTTTCTCTTTCTTTTTTTTGACAGGGTTAAATACCTTGTCTCCAACTTTCAAAACACCGGAGTAGACACGGATAAAAGCAAGATTCTCAACAAAAGTATCACTCATCAGCTTAAAAATAAGCGCGGTGAGTTTTTCTTTTGCATCAGCCTCACGACATATCTCTTCATCATTTTTACCATGTCCAATCATTGGAGGTACATCCAACGGTGACGGTAAATAATAAATGATACTGTCTAACAGGGGCTGTATGCCTTTGTTCTTAAAAGCGCTTCCACATAGAACCGGAACCAAGTCCAGGTTTAATGTTGCAGTTCTCAAGGCACGATAAATCTCGGTCGGAGATACAATAGTATCTTCAAGGAAATTTTCCATGATCCCATCATCGAAGTCGGCCAACTTCTCGATGAGCGTCATATGTGCGGCCGTGAATCTGTCCCGATACGCTTCCGGGATGTCTTTTTCTATGACTTCCTGTCCAAGTGTTTCTGAATCAAAAGCATACATTTTCTCTTCTATAAGATCAATGACACCTTCAAACTCAGATTCCTTTCCGACAGGAATCTGAACAACAACCGGGTTGGTCCCCAGCCGTTCTTCCATCATTGTAACTGCGCGCTCGAAATCAGCACCGACGCGATCCATTTTGTTGATGAAGGCAATACGTGGAATCCTATACTTTTCAGCCTGTCGCCAAACCGTTTCAGATTGAGGTTCCACACCTCCAACAGCACAAAAGACAGCTACTGCGCCATCGAGCACCCTGAGACTTCGTTCAACCTCTACGGTAAAATCGACATGCCCAGGTGTGTCAATAATGTTAATTCTCTTGGACTTCCAGTCACAACTTGTAGCTGCAGAGGTAATTGTAATACCTCGCTCCTGTTCCTGTTCCATCCAATCCATAACAGCAGCGCCGTCATGAACCTCGCCAATCTTGTAGGATCGACCAGTATAATACAGTATTCGTTCTGTTGTTGTGGTCTTCCCGGCGTCAATATGAGCCATAATGCCTATATTGCGCACATCGGAGAGATCTTTTTTTTCAGCCATAGCTAACCCTGATACAGATTAGCTTTTCAGCTAACACAACAATCGTATTGAAATTGGTACTTATTAACCTACCAGCGGTAGTGAGCAAAGGCCTTATTAGCCTCAGCCATACGATGGGTGTCGTCACGTTTCTTAACAGCAGCACCACGATCATTATACGCATCAAGCAGTTCAGCAGCAAGTTTTTCAGACATGGACTTCCCAGATCTTGCTTTTGCATAACTAATAATCCAGCGAATAGCCAGTGCATTTCGACGAACCTGACGAACTTCCATTGGAACCTGATATGTCGCACCACCAACACGTCGAGATTTAACCTCAACCTTTGGTCGTACTTTGTCCATGGCTTCCTCAAAAACGGTGAGAGGATCTTCGTCTGTTACCTTAGACTCGACGATATCCATTGCATCATAAAATATTCTCATAGCAATGGACTTCTTACCCTGTTCCATGATTCCGTTAGTGAACTTTGAAACAAGTACGGAATTAAAACGAGGGTCAGGTGTAATCTTTCTTTTTTCTACAATTTTTCTACGTGGCATTATATTCCTCTACTACTCAGCAGTTCAGTTTATTTCGGACGCTTGGCGCCATACTTGGAACGACCCTTACGCCTGTCGGAAACACCCAGAGTATCGAGAGTACCACGAACAACATGATAACGAACACCAGGAAGATCTTTCACACGACCACCACGAATAAGAACAACTGAATGTTCCTGCAAGTTATGACCGATACCAGGAATATAAGAGGTAACCTCAATACCATTGGTCAATCGTACCCTTGCCACTTTTCGAAGAGCTGAGTTTGGTTTCTTTGGAGTTGTTGTATACACTCGAACACAGACACCACGCTTTTGAGGCGCGCCTTTCAATGCTGGAGTAAGACTCTTCTTAACCTGTTTTTTTCTGCCCTGCCGAATGAGCTGATTAATTGTTGGCATTATCGTTACTGCTCCTGTTCACGTATATTAGAATGTCGTTAATTATTCATCACACAAGGCCATTTTAATGCGCCGAGCACGAAGGGAGAATAAATACTCTATCTGCAAAACAGTGTCAAGCAGAAAAAGAATTATTTCTCATAAATACTTTCATTGGTGGGATCAAAAGTAGTGTTGTTTTAATCCCACCAATTCTTTAAAAAGTTCTTCCAAGACCGGTACCAGCCGATATCAGCCGACCCATAATCACATTTTCTTTTAAGCCCACAAGATTATCAACCTTACCCTGCATTGCTGCATTGGTAAGTACCTTGGTCGTCTCCTGGAATGACGCTGCGGAGATAAAGCTCTCCGTTGAAAGAGATGCCTTAGTGACACCAAGAAGAAGAGGTTCAGCCATACCTGGCTGTTTGCCTTCAGCAAACAGACGATCACGCTCATCTTCAAAATCCCACCACACAACCTGTTCCCCAATCATAAACTTGGAGTCACCGGCATTAGTTATCTGTACCCGTCTCAGCATTTGACGAACAATTACTTCAATATGCTTGTCATTAATCTTAACACCCTGAAGACGATAAACTTCCTGCACCTCATTCACTAGGAACTTAGCAAGTTCTTTGACACCAAGAACCCTAAGAATATCATTAGGAACAACAGTTCCTTCCATCAATGGTTCGCCAGCCTGAACATAATCACCCTCATGGACGATAATATGTTTGACCTTGGGCACCAGATATTCCTGCGGCTCACCAAACTCAGGAGTCACCACAACACGTAATTTCCCTTTGAGTTCCCTACCAAAACTCACCCGTCCATCGATCTCTGTAATTATTGCAGGTTCTTTAGGTTTACGGACCTCAAAGAGCTCAGCAACACGCGGTAGACCACCTGTAATATCCTTGGTTTTACTACTTTCTCGAGGAATCCTACCGACAACAGTACCAGCCTCGATATGATCACCTTCTTCGAGAGAGATAATCGAACCAACCGGAAGGGAATACCGGGCAAATGATTCTGAATCAGGCAATTTCAGTGTTTTATTACCCTTCTCACCTTTAATGGAGATACGAGGAGACAGAGCCTGACCCGATGGGGTTGGCACAATAACTTTACTGGATTTACCTGTAACACCGTCCACTTTCTCCTGCATAGTGGAACCTTCGATAATATCACCAAACTTGATAATACCACCAACCTCAGAAACAATTGGAATAGTGTATGCATCCCACTCAGCGAGAATATCTGCTGGCTCAACGTTTTGATTTTGGTCCACAAGAATCTGAGCACCATAACTGACTTTATGCCGTTCACGCTCACGTCCCTGCTCATCAACGACAGTAATCTCAGCATTGCGATTCATTACGATCTTAATACCGTCAGAGTTCACAACCGAATGAAGGTTTTTAAATGCAATTTTACCAGCACGCTGACTTTTAATCTCAGCCTGTTCTACTGCACGACTCGCCGTACCACCAATATGAAAGGTACGCATTGTAAGCTGGGTTCCAGGCTCACCAATGGACTGAGCTGCAATAATACCAACAGCTTCTCCACGATTAACCATATGGCCTCGACCGAGATCACGACCATAACATTGAGCACACACCCCGCGGCGGGCACGACAGGTCAAAACGGAACGAATCTGTACCTTATCAATACCAGCTTCTTCGATTTCCTTAACCAGTGTCTCTGTTATTTCCTGACCAGCCCCAACAATGACTTTTTCTTCATCAAAGGGATCAACGACGTCTACCTGAGTTACACGGCCAAGAATTCGATCTCCAAGTGGAACAATAATCTCACCACCATCAAGGAGTGGTTCGGCAACTATTCCATCGAGTGTTTCACAATCCGCCATAACGATGGTGGAATCCTGGGCAACATCGACCAGTCGACGGGTAAGGTATCCGGAGTTAGCGGTTTTTAGTGCTGTATCTGCAAGTCCCTTTCGTGCACCATGTGTTGAAATAAAATATTCAAGCACACCAAGTCCCTCACGAAAACACGCTTTAATAGGTGTTTCAATAATGGCACCCGAGGGTTTTGCCATCAATCCACGCATACCGGCAAGCTGACGAATCTGATCTCGTGAGCCCCTTGCTCCTGAGTCTGCCATAAGAAAGATTGAGTTAAAACTTGGAGCAACAACTTTGTTGTTTTTGCTATCGGTAAACGTTTCAACCTTGATAGCATCCATCATCTCATTGGCCACATCTTCAGTAACCTTTGACCAGATATCCACGACCTTGTTATACTTTTCACCAGAAGTAATTAAACCGTCCGAGTATTGCTGGCTGACATCGAGGACTTCATTTTCGGCCTTTCCAACCAGAGTTTTCTTGGACACTGGAATTGTCATATCATCAATACAAATGGATATACCAGCACGTGTTGCAAACTCATACCCAATATCCTTTAAACGATCGGCGAGGATTACAGTCTCTTTTGTTCCGGCATGCCTGTATGTATAATCTATAAGTTGGGCAAGAGCCTTTTTAGTCATCACCTTATTGACTTCAGCATAGGGAACGGTGGATGGTAGCAAATCACCAAGAAGCACACGTCCCATAGTTGTTTCAACAATTCTTCCTTCAAGTCGGACTTTAATTTTTGCCTGAAGATGTACGGCATCATAATCAAAAGCGATCCTTGCCTCGGCAGGGCTTGAGAAGAGTTTTCCTTCACCCGTCGTATTAATGCGCTCCCGAGTCATATAGTATAAACCAAGAACAATATCCTGGGATGGAATAATAATTGGCTCGCCATTGGCTGGAGAGAGAATATTATTGGTAGACATCATCAGAACACGAGCTTCCACCTGGGCCTCAACGGACAGCGGCACATGAACAGCCATCTGATCACCATCGAAGTCGGCGTTAAAAGCGGCACAGACGAGTGGATGAAGCTGGATAGCTTTCCCTTCAATCAGTACGGCTTCAAACGCTTGCATACCAAGCCTATGTAGAGTCGGTGCACGGTTCAAGATAACAGAGCGTTCAGTAACAACCTCGTCGAGTACATCCCACACTTCTTTTGCACCCTTCTCAACCATCTTCCGGGCACTCTTAATGGTGGTAACAAGCCCCTGATTCTCAAGCTTATTATAAATAAATGGTTTAAAGAGTTCGAGGGCCATTTTCTTTGGAATACCACACTGGTGAAGTCGAAGGTGAGGACCAACGACAATAACGGATCGACCAGAATAATCGACACGTTTACCAAGAAGATTCTGACGAAAACGTCCCTGCTTTCCTTTGAGCATATCAGAAAGTGACTTCAGAGGGCGTTTATTGGCCCCAGTGATAACACGACCACGTCGTCCATTATCAAACAGCACATCGACTGCTTCCTGAAGCATTCTTTTTTCATTTCGAATGATAATATCCGGCGCGTCGAGCTCAAGAAGGCGCTTCAATCGGTTATTACGGTTAATAACGCGACGATAAAGATCATTCAGATCTGAAGTGGCAAATCGCCCGCCTTCGAGCGGCACCAAGGGCCGAAGATCAGGGGGCAGTACTGGAATAACCTTCAGCACCATCCATTCGGGACGATTACCTGAATCACGAAATGCCTCAATAACATAGAGGCGTTTCCCATATTTTAGACGTTTCGTTTTAGAGTTGGTGGTAGCCATCTCTTCGCGCAATGTCTTTGAAAGCTCAATAAGATCCTGGGCGGCAAGAAGCTCATGGATTGCTTCTGCTCCAATACCGACTTCAAATTCACCCGGGTGCTCTTCACGCATCTGACGATACTGTTCTTCAGTGAGCAGAGTTCCGGCTGGAACCGCATCTGTGTCGGAATGGACCACGGCATACTGTTCAAAGTAGAGTACCTTTTCAAGTTGCTTCAGAGTGAGATCGAGAACGGCACCGATTTTAGACGGGAGGCTTTTCAAGAACCATATATGAGCAACAGGAGCAGCAAGGCTGATATGGCCAAGCCGTTCACGACGAACTTTTGACTGGATAACTTCAACGCCACATTTTTCGCAGACAACGCCGCGATGTTTCATACGTTTATATTTACCGCAGTTACATTCAAAATCCTTAACAGGGCCAAAGATTTTTGCGCAGAACAGACCATCACGTTCAGGTTTAAATGTACGGTAATTTATAGTTTCCGGTTTCTTTACTTCACCATGTGACCAATCCATGATCTTTTCAGGTGAGGCAATAGAAATTTGAACTTTATTAAACTTAACTGGACCTTTCGGTTTTCGAAAAAAATTGAATAGCTCTTCCACGAAAGAAAATCCCCCTCATGTAGGGTTAAAAAACAAGAAATAAAAAGACCTGAGTTCATAATGAACCAATGCCATTATGAACCAACTACAAAGCAGGTATTCTATTATTCAAGAAGTTCCATATCCAAGCAAAGTCCCTGAAGCTCTTTCACCAGTACGTGAAAAGACTCAGGAAGCCCTGTGGTAAGAAAGTTATTACCTTTAACTATACGTTCGTACATGGTTGTACGCCCTTCAACGTCATCGGATTTGGCTGTCAAAAATTCTTTCAGAGTATAGGCGGCACCATATGCCTCCATAGCCCAGACTTCCATTTCACCAAGACGCTGTCCACCAAACTGCGCCTTTCCACCCAATGGTTGCTGGGTAACAAGGGAGTATGGTCCGGTAGAACGAGCATGAATTTTATTATCAACCAGATGGTGAAGTTTGAGCATATACATAACACCAACGGTTACCAGATTAGCAAATGGGTCACCGGTGAGGCCATCATAGAGTTGACTCTGACCTGCTTCATGAACACCAGCCTCTACAAGAAGTCTACGAATATCTTCTTCTGGCGCACCATCAAATACCGGTGTAGCGACATGAATACCGCGGTAGTGTTTACGGCACCAATCAAAGAGGTCCGTATCACTCATCCCTTCGGTGATTGCAGCGTATTCGTCTTCAGAATAAACAGCCTGCATTTTGGCTTTTATTGCATCAAGCTCCTTTGCCTGAGCAAGATCTGAGAGCTGTTTACCAATTCTTTTTGCAGCAAAACCGAGATGAACTTCAAGAACCTGACCAACATTCATACGAGATGGAACACCAAGAGGGTTCAAGACGATATCAACGGTGGTACCATCTGCAAAGAAAGGCATATCTTCTTCGGGGAGAAGTCTTGAAACAACACCTTTATTTCCATGACGTCCGGCCATTTTATCACCAACGGAGAGCTTTCTCTTCGTAGCAACATATACTTTGACCATCTTCACAACACCTGGAGGCAGATCATCTCCCTTTTTCATCCGTTCAATGATACCATCATAACGGGATGCAATAAGAGTTTTCTGTTTGTTATATCGACCATAGGCTGCGTCAATTTCAGCTTCAAATTTTGCTTTCTCAGAGAAATCAATTTGAGCAAGTTTAGCAAAACCTATTTCACTGGCAAAAGCAGCTTCCATCTTCTTGCCAAGTTTAACAAGTACAGTACCATCCTTGGAGCAGACGTCCTGCTTGACGGTACGGCCATCCATGATCTCGCCGAGCTCACGGCAAACACCTTTTTTCAAACTGGCAAGTTCATCTAGCTTATCTTTGTTGAGACGCTCAATCTCCAGATCTTCGATCATCAAAGAGCGTTCATCCTTATCAACACCTTTTCTGGAGAAAACTTTGGCATCGATTACCACACCTTCAACTCCTGGCGGAACCCGGAGTGAGGAATCCTTAACATCCTGAGCTTTTTCACCAAATATTGCGCGAAGAAGTTTTTCTTCAGGAGAGAGCATGGATTCGCCCTTAGGAGTGACTTTTCCAACCAGCGTATCTCCGGCACGAACGTCTGCGCCAATGCGGACGATTCCTGAATCGTCGAGATTACGGAGAGTATCTTCACTTACATTAGGAATATCACGGGTGATCTCTTCCTTACCAAGCTTGGTATCTCTGGCCATAGTTTCAAAGACTTCAATATGAACTGAAGTAAAAGTATCTTCCTTCAAAAGTCTTTCATTAACGAGAATAGAATCCTCAAAGTTAAAGCCACGCCATGGCATAAAGGCGATGGTGATATTCTTTCCTAGTGCAAGCTCACCCTCTTCACAGGATGGACCATCGGCCATAACGGTTCCCTTATCAACTCGTTGTCCGGGAAGCACTAAAGGATTCTGGGTAAAGCATGTGTTTTGATTCGATTTTTTATACTTGGAGAGACGATAGACACCAACACCTGTGTCAAAACCATCAACGCCATGATTGTCATAGCGAACCACGATACGATTAGAATCAATTTCTTCAACAACACCTTCAGCACCGGCTAATAAACATGCACCGGAGTCTCTTGCAACGTAGCGCTCCATCCCTGTACCGACAAGAGGCGAATGACAAATCATAAGCGGAACTGCTTGTCGTTGCATGTTCGAGCCCATAAGGGCACGGTTAGCATCATCATTTTCAAGAAAAGGAATAAGAGACGCAGCAACACTGACAAGCTGATTGGGAGCGATATCCATATAGCTGACCATATCAGCATTAACGGTAATAACTTCACCCTCTTCACGAACTATCAATCTTTCTGCTATTATTTTATTATCCTTGTCACATTCAATTGCAGCAGGGGCAATAAGTTGTTTTTGTTCCTGCAGGGCACTTAAATATTTCACTTCATCGAGCACGATACAATCTTCAACTTTTCTATAGGGTGTCTCAATAAAACCGTAAGGATTGATTCGAGCATAGGTAGCTAGTGAAACAATCAGACCAATATTTGGTCCCTCTGGAGTTTCAACGGGACAAATTCGTCCATAGTGAGTTGGATGAACATCACGAACCTCAAATCCTGCACGTTCGCGGGAAAGACCACCAGGTCCGAGTGCAGAAAGACGTCTTTTGTGAGTCACTTCAGACAGTGGATTCGTCTGATCCATAAACTGTGACAGCTGAGAAGTTCCAAAGAACTCTTTAATCGCAGCTGATATTGGCTTTGGATTCACAAGATCATGGGGCATCATGGTCTCGACTTCCTGAAGAGTCATACGCTCTTTGATAGCACGCTCCATACGGATAAGACCCATTCGGTACTGATTTTCTACAAGTTCACCAACCGTACGAACACGACGATTACCAAGGTGATCAATATCATCAACATCCCCCTGTGTATCCTTCAAGCGAACAAGAAAGAGAACAGATTCCACAATGTCATCGATGGTCAGAGCACGATGATCTATTGCGGTTTCAAGTCCAAGACGGGCATTAATTTTATAACGTCCAACCTCTGAAAGATCATAGAGATCTTTATTAAAGAAAAGGTTATTAAAAAATGTCTGAGCTACTTCAATTGTTGGAGGACTCGAAGGTCTCAGGCGACGATATATTTCAAGAACAGCTTCATCGGTGGTCTGAACTTTGTCGAGTGCTAGCGTCTTTCGAAAAGAATCGGAGTAATTAATACCGTCGATATAAAGAATTTCGAATGTATTGATTTTTGCTTCCAAGAAGGATTCAAGCATAGTCTCAGTGATTTCACTGTTACATGAGGCAAGAAGTTCTCCTGTTTCAGGTTGTACGAAATCGGTGACCAATACTTTTTCAAGAAGATTTTCTATTGAGATCCGAAGAAACTCAACGTTTGCTTTGACAAGACGGCGGCAAAGGGCTTTTCCAAGCTTTTTACCTTGCTTACCAAGTATATCGCCGGTGGCGGGATCAACAAGGTCAAACTCAAGTCGCTGACCTTGAATATTATCAGGATTAAATTCGATGTAATACTGGTCATTTTCATGTTTTACATTCAGAGTCGGATAGAACTTACGCAGAAGCTTCTCTGAACTAAACCGTGGTTCTTGATCTTCGCGGGCATAATCAAGGGCTTTTAACAGGGTGGTAACTGGAAATTTACGACGCCTGTCAATTCGAACATGAAGCACATCTTTTATATCAAACTCAAGATCTATCCAGGAACCACGTACAGGTATGATACGAGCAGAGTAAAGAAGCTTACCGCTTGAATGTTTTTTACCATTATCATGGGTGAAAAAGAGTCCAGGGGAACGTTGCAACTGAGAGACAATTGCCCGTTCAGTGCCATTAACAACAAAGACGCCATCACCCGTCATCAACGGAAGAGCACCTAGGAACACTTGTTGTTCTTTGATATCACGAATGGTTTGAACTTCAGTTTCTTCATCAACATCAAAGGTGATTAAACGAACTGTAATTTTCACCGGAATATCAAATGTCATTCCACGTTGTTGACATTCAGCGATGGTATACTTGGGTTCACCAAAAGAATAATTGACAAATTCAAGTGAACAGTGACCATTAAAATCATTTATTGGAAAGACATTCTTGAAAATAGCCTGCAAACCAGAATCTTCTCTTTCACTTGGATCAACATCAATCTGCAGAAATTTTTCATATGAAATCCGCTGCATGGAAATAAGATGAGGGGGCTCCATGATTGATGGGGATTTGGCAAAGTTTTTTCTTACTCTTTCCATAATTTACCTCGGGATGCCTTTAACAGAAAATTGTATACCCACTTTCAAGCACATCAGCCTGAATACGGGATTAAACGACCATGCAGTTCACCTGCTAAGTCAGGAAATTTAAAAGGTATGATACTGCGGGTACGGAGGGGTTAAATAGACAAAACTGTGATTTACAAAACAACAGTTTAAATCAGCAGCACGGTATTTTCTAACGATCATTTTCATAGCAATACACGTGTATGTGAAATCTGGCTGAAGAAAATTGAGAGACGAAACAAGCAACCCCTATGTTCCTGTTATTCCGACATTTTCACCTAACTATCATATAACTCTATAAAAACTACGATACGCTACGCGGCAGTAAGCCCGTAGCGTATCGTATTCGATCAAGGTAAACAGCGAAAAGTTGTTTACCATATGAAGAGTCTGTTACTTGATTTCTACAGTTGCACCAACTGCTTCAACCTGAGTTTTAATCTCTTCTGCTTCTTCTTTGGTAACACCTTCTTTCAATGGTGTAGGTGCGCTCTCTACGAGGCCCTTAGCCTCTTTGAGACCTAAAGAAGTGATGGCACGTACTTCTTTGATGACTTTAATCTTCGCATCACCAATGGACGCAAGTATTACATCAAATTCAGTCTGCTCAACAGCAGCCTCACCACCTTCAGCGGGACCGGCAACTGCAACTGCAGCAGGAGCAGCAGCTGAAACACCAAATTTTTCTTCAAGTTCTTTAATAAGCTCGGAAAGCTCAAGAACAGTCATATTTGCAAGGAAATCAATTACATCTTCTTTTGAAACAGCCATTATAAAATACCTCTAATATTAATCTTTTAAAAAGTTATGGTTTGCATATGCTGCAACCATTCTTTACTATCAACAGAATTATGCCTGTTCCTTCTGTTCTTTAATTGCCTGCAGACCATAAAGAAATGTACGCGGTACTCCTGAAAGCACCTGAACAAGTCCCGTTGGAACGCTGTTAAGAACTGAAAGAAACTGTCCAAGTAGTACTTCCTTGGAAGGAAGTTTGGACAGAGCGATCATATCTTCTGTAGAAATTTTCTCTCCATCAAGGGCGGCAGCCCGAATTTGCATTTTTTCATGATCTTCTACAAATTTCGCAAGAGCCTTCGCAGGCGCTACCGGATCATCATAGCCCATAACTACGGCTGTGGTACCTGTGAAATCTTCACTGAGAATGTCACAAGCTGTATCCGTTGCTGCCCTTTTCAGAAGAGTATTCTTTGCAATGCGAATTTCTGAGTCACAACTGCGCAATTGAATGCGAAGTTCCTGCAGCTCAGAAACCGTTAAACCACAATAATCGGTTACCACGGTAAACTTGGCACGGCTGAATGAATCATTCAACTCAGAAACTATTGCTGTTTTATCGTCACGGTTCAAAGTACTCCTCCTAAATCGGTTTAAGATTACTCTTTTGCTTTATCCAATTTCTGAATAAAACGCTTTAGAGTCTAACCCCAGTTGGCTAAAAGCTAGCCGGGATAAGTGCCTTTTAAATATTGTTTCCACAAACAAACTGTGAAAAACAAACCTAAGGCCCTAAACAGCGGATACGGTATAACTATCAAAAGATGACTAATTAACCTTGCCTCGGCAGGACACATTACGTGATTAAACCTTGCGGAACCTGCTGTCTTCGACCTATTGTTCTATTTAACTACAAAAACAACTATATGTATAAATCGCACGACTACTTAACTGCAGCAGTCAACGCGATGGTATCAAGTTTTATTCCGGGGCCCATGGTAGAACTGAGGGTAACCGAACGAAGATAAATACCTTTGGCAGACGAAGGCTTCAACTGAATGATTTTTTCGACAAATGCCTTCAGGTTTTGGCACATTTTCTCCTGCCCAAAAGAACACTTTCCAATACCAGCATGAATAATTCCAGTTTTTTCAACTCGGAAGTCAACCTTACCACTTTTAATCTCCTGAATTACCTTACTCAGATCAAAAGTAACAGTACCAAGCTTGGCGTTTGGCATTAGATTTCTTGGTCCAAGAACTCGACCAATCTTACCAACGGTTCCCATCATATCAGGGGTTGCGACTGTTTTATCAAAATCAAGCCAGCCTTCCTTGATCTTTTCAACCAGATCATCACCACCAACAAAATCAGCTCCTGCTTCCTTTGCTTCAGCGACCTTATCACCCTTAGCAAAAACGAGAACTCTGGTGTCTTTACCAGTACCATTGGGGAGAACAACAGAAGAACGAACCATTTGATCAGCATGTCGTGGGTCAACCCCAAGTTTCATCGCTATATCAATTGTTTCGTCAAATTTAGTAAAACTACTCGACAGAACATGCTGAACAGCATCTTCAAGTGAGTATTGGAGTGTTGGATCAAATTTTTCAACACTATTTCTATAGTTTTTTCCGTGCTTCGGCATATCAGCCTCCTACTCTCTCAGGTCGTTTTCTTCGAAGTTCGACCATAGCAGTATGTTAAGATTATAAAAAAATAAGCTATCAAGTATACCAAAAAGAAAAGAGGTCTTTTATTCAGAATACTTTGAAAGCCTTGAATTTAATTTGTAACAGTAATTCCCATACTTCTTGCAGTACCAGCAATGATCTTGCTGGCAGCTTCTATATCGTAAGCATTAAGGTCAGGCATTTTAGTTTCAGCAATTTCCTTAACTTTATCCATAGTGATTTCAGCTACACGTTCAATCTTAGGATTCGAAGAAGCCTTTTTTAATCCGGCAGCTTTCATTAGTAAAAATGAAGCAGGAGGAGTTTTTGTGATATAACTAAAGGATCTATCGGCAAAAACGGTAATAACTACGGGAACAATAGTATCACCCATAGTCTGAGTCTTTGCATTAAATGCCTTACAAAATTCCATAATATTCACGCCGTGCTGACCAAGTGCTGGTCCTACAGGGGGTGATGGATTAGCTTTTCCGGCTGGAATTTGTAATTTAATATATGCCGAAACTTTTTTAGCCATTTGTAACTCCTGCTCTACTGGAGAGTCTTATTATTAATCTAAAAGCGTACGATTGATTTTGATGAAAAATCCGGATTAATTATTAGAAACCTGAATATATTCTAGCTCTACAGGGGTCTCTCGACCAAAGATAGAAACCATAACTTTAACACGACCTTTTTCAGGAAACACTTCTTCCACAGTACCCTGGAAATTTGCAAACGGTCCATCTGTAACACGAACCGCTTCTCCAATTTCAAAAATCACTTTCGGTCTTGGAGCTTCAGCACCATCCTGAATGCGATTAATGATTTTCTGTGCGTCTGCATCTGGAAGAGGCGTTGGATTCTCATCATCGCCAACAAAGCCAACAACACGCGGCATGTTATCATGAAGGACATGCCATGTTGTATCGTTAAGATCCATTGCAACCAGCATATAACCGGGAAAAAACTTTCTTTCAGAAGTTTTCCGCTTTCCCTTGATCATCTCAACAACCTGTTCCGTTGGAACTAAAATCTCTCCAAAAGAATCGCCAAGGCCTTCCTTTCTGATTCTATCCTCAAGGGTCAGCTTGACCTTATCTTCAAAGCCAGAATGGACCTGCAATACGTACCAGTTTATTGCCATGAGTTTGTCATCATTTAAAGATTATGCCCTGAACGAATTTCGTAGGACGTAGATCGAACAAGAACTGAAATCGAATTATTATTTTTTCGATTAACGAAGGACTGAATCGATAAGTTTTCCAAGCAGCATATCAACGGAACCGAGGTAAGCAGAGGCGAGAATAGAAAAAACGATAACTACCCCTGTCAATCCCATGGTTGTTTTTCTGTCGGGCCAGACGATCTTAGTAAATTCTACTTTTACTTCATCAATAAATTGTCTTATCTGAGAAGGAGAAAAGGCAGAAACCTTTTCTTTTTCCTGCTCCTTTTTTTTGATGGCTTTCGTCTTCTTGCCCATATTAGCAACCAGTTCCTATCGTTACAGCTTTATTCTTTCTAAGCACACAAAAATGGCAGGCCAGGAGGGACTCGAACCCCCAGCATCCGGATTTGGAGTCCGGCGCTCTACCAATTAGAGCTACTGGCCTGTGTACAAAATATTATTTTGTTTCTTTGTGAGGCGTATGTGTCCTGCAAAACGGACAATATTTCTTAAACTCGAGTTTTCCTGGAGTATTTCTTTTGTTTTTAGTCGTCGTATAATTACGACGCTTACATGTACCACATGCAAGAGTAACAATATCTCTCATAACAATCCCTAACACCAAGACCACAGGAAAGCTACGCCCTCATGTGGTCTCAAAAAGTTAATTATTCAATAATTTCACTAACAACACCAGCACCAACAGTCCTGCCACCCTCGCGGATTGCAAAACGAAGACCGACATCCATGGCAATCGGAGTGA
>CAZDJE010000085.1:0-15635 GCA_964505715.1 uncultured Desulfocapsa sp.
TTAAAAAATCGTAAGGAAGCACAGCATGAAACGAAATCTCGGCAAAACCTACTCCCCATTTTTCTTCCTCGCAGCCCTAGGCAATGGTGGGCTTACTGTGGCGTTTTTTATCTTTTTTATGTTTATGACGCCCCACCCGGACACTCCCATAGCAACTTTTGATACGGTTTGGGGCTACCTTGCAACCACATCACTCTTTGCTCAAATACTTGGTGTACTCTGTTATGCCATGATGCTTTACTTCGCAATCAAACATATTCAAATGCTGATCTGGAATATCCGGGAATACAGGATGTTCAGGCAGACGAAAGGATATACGGATCTTATTGAGACCAATAATGAAATAACCTTAATGACCATCCCTCTCACGCTGACCATGACTATCAATGTCCTGTTTGTGCTCGGAGCGATGCTGGTTCCAGGATTGTGGAATGTTGTTGAATACCTCTTCCCTTTTGCTTTCCTTGCATTTTTGGCAACAGGAATCTACAGCCTCACACTGTTTTATAACTATTACAGTAAGGTACTAAACACAGGCCATTTTAAACACTCCAAGAATAATTCACTCACTCAGATGCTTTCATCCTTCACGTTTTCCATGAATGCAGTGGGATTTGCAGCTCCAGCCGCCATGAGTGAAAATCCAGCAATGATAACAATTGCGGCGTTCTGCGCGATTTTCTTCTTTTCCGTAGCAAGCCTTCTTGCTGTAAAGAACCTTATTCTAGGCTTTCATGCCATGATGGACAAAGGCGTCAATCGAGAAGCCAGTGCAAGTCTGTGGATTCTTATTCCTATCCTGACCCTCCTTGGTATTACGGCTATCCGCCTCAATCATGGATTTCACTTCCTCTTTCATGGCGGAAGTAGCGCCATATTCCATTTTATCTGGTCTAGTTTTATTGTTTCAATACAGATTTTTATTGGTATCCTGGGGTATGTGATCATGCGCCAGAACAACTATTTCCCAGAATTCATACACGGTATTAATGGAAATATTGAAGAGGATGCAGCAAGGAATCCTGCCACATATGCACTTATCTGCCCCGGTGTTGCCTTCTGGGTTTTTGGGATGTTTTTTCTTGATAAGGCACTGGTCACGTCTGGTTTATTAAACCTTTTCTCAGTGACTTACTTCATCTTGCTGCTGCCACTGATTCTGGTGCTTTACAAAACAATTATCGTAAACTGGAAACTAAACAAGCGATTACTTCAGGAAGAATAAAACAAGTAGGAAATGTGATAAAACAGATCGTCAGTTACAGCAGAGCCTTCACGTTTCCACCAAGTCCAACCCTCCCAGCAATTTCTTACCCCTCAAGGCAAGTCGAGCAAAATTTAAACGCCCTTGGTGGATGCATTACAGCCTATTCCCTCACAATAGCTACCGTATAGTTTTGACTTTATCGATACCCTCTGTCGCTACTTATTTGAGGACGCTGCCAATAAAAGACCAAAACCGATAAAAACAGAGCCTGTTGCCCTATTAAAATTTGTCATTCTTGCCGATTGATTCAGCCAGCCCTTAGCTCTCAGCGCCAGCACGGCATAGGCCATCAGAAAAAGAAAGGAGAAAAACATCAGGGTGCCAATAAGGAGTATAAATTGCGGAATCAGTGCCTGGTCGGTATTTATAAATTGAGGAAACAGCGCAGTTAGAAACACAATTGCCTTTGGATTACTGATTGCAACCCCAATGGCCTGGAAAAATACCTTTTTTGATGAGACCGTGCTTGAAGCGCTCCCCTCCCCAATCCCGGGGAGACCGGAAGATTTCTGAAAAATCAGCTTCAGCCCAATATAGAAGAGATAGGCCGCTCCAGCGTATTTAACAGCATTAAAAACTGCAAGTGAGGTATTCAACAGAGTACCAAGCCCCATCACCGCCACGATCCCGAGAAGAAGCAGTCCGGTAATATTTCCAGATGCAGCGTAAAGTGCCTTTTTCCAGCCATAGAGGGTGGAGTTACTGATTGCAAATAAAACTGCAGGGCCAGGTGAGGCACAGGCAGCAAGAACAAGTATCAAATAGAGCATCCAGGATTCCACACTCACTTCAATCACCTCTATAATTATTTTCACTGGAAACCAACAAAAAGCCAGCTATCCATAGTTATTTTCAAGTAGTGCCGACGAACTCCAAGCCCGACAGAGACACTGCTATTATTGTAAAAGAAATTGGTGGTTTGAGCAACTGACAGCACAATGGAACGCTCGCCAACAATGGCCACCAGAATCACAAAAATCCCTATTCCAATAATCTGCAACAAGGTGTGCCCAGTATGATATCAAATCCATGGTCAATCCTGTTGTAGGTTGTTTATCCGTTGTCCATTGGGAGTCTATTGCTCAAGCAAAAAATATGCTTTTTCTGCTCCCCCCTGTAAAAGATGGTATCGTAACACATTCAATGAAAAAAGGAATTGCTGTGTGTTTTGCTGACAGCTTACCCCCTCTGACATTCCCTGCTCCCAATCAATACCTGGGTAAAAAACACATGGATTCTTTGATATTGCCGTTTTGGTGACAGTATTATAGGATATCATTCATGATCCTGGGGATGGCGTTTGAAGAGTAAACCGGTGGAATAAGCCTGTTACCCAGTCACTATGTCCCCCACGGAAAATCCATCTTCACCTTTCAAACCAACATTCTATGAAAATTTTTCTCGCATCTCTTATACTTTTCTTCTTTGCAGAATTTACCATCCAGGCCTATCATTATTTTTTTCCCAGCAATCTTTTTTACAATCACTCATATAAACAGGCAAAAGGAAAGGCACTTGGCAAAGACTACAATTTCACACTCAATTCCCAGGGGTTCAAGGATACTGAATTCACAAAAAAGCAGAACGATAGCTACCGCATCCTTGCCATAGGCGATTCCTTTGCTTTTGGTTCAGTTCCCTACCAAGACTCTTTTCTCTCCCTAATCGAAACAAAATTCAATCAGCTTCCCACTGGAAAACCCATTGAACTGTTGAACATGGGGGTTCCATCCATTCATCCTCGTGCTTACTGGTCAATTCTGGGTCTGGAAGGTCTAGCTGTCGACCCTGATATGCTCCTCCTAACTTTTTTTGTGGGAGATGATTTCAAGGGAAGCAAAGAGCAGACAATATTTCATAACTCCGGACTCTTAAACCTTGCCAAAAAATTAACCGACAGAAATAAGGAGCCGTCCGAAAAGATTTACCACTCAGTCACTACCTACTGCGACACTTGTCAGGTAATGCCTCGGGATATCTTCCTCTCCATAGAAATGGAAAACAGTTACCTCTTTAATACAGGAGACAGGCAGTTCGACGAACAACTGAGTAACGCCATGTATTTTATTCGTAAAATACGTGATCTTTGCAAAAGAGAAGGTATAGAACTCCTGGTGGTTATTATTCCAGATGTTCTACAGATTGATATGTCGGTAGAAAAATTTGTTAAGAAAAAAGCCTTCTCAGACACCATTCATTCTCATTGGGATATTACCCGCCCAAACAGAGCCCTTACAAAACAGTTAAGAGATGAAAACATTGCTATCTTTGACCTCTATCCTGTTCTGAAAAAAAGTCCCGTTGCACTGTACAAAACAGATGATGTCCACTGGAACTTGGAAGGGAATCGACTTGCAGCTGAAAGTGTATTTACCGAGTTGAAAAATTCTCATTTAGCTCATTCCAAATAGGAGAGAACGCACCACTATTTTTTTCATTTTTGCCATATTACAAGTGTGAAAAAAAATGGGTGACGCATCCAGAAGCATGATTATTTCATTGAATATTCGGCATCAACTGTTCAGGAGCTTTGAATAAACCTGAAACAGTCAATAACCTGCAGGCAATCGAGTCAATTGGAACCAGGTTTGAAGGGCTCAAGCCAAACAACTATTTGACATTCAATTCCTATACAACATATACTTTTTGTACGAAGGATGGATAGCCATGTAAAATATCAACCACATTAATTGAGGAATATTTTTATGAACCTGAAAGATCTTTCCATAAAATGGAAATTACTTCTACTTACATTTACAGGACCTGTAATTATTGCCTCAATCCTTGCCTGGCAAAGAGTTGACGACATACGATCAGGTGCAGAAGATGCATTAATTGAAAAAAGTAGAGCCATCGTGCAAATGGCAGAAGCAGCCAGAAGTGATATGGCTGACAAGTTAACTTCCGGATTAATCCCCCCCTTGGATCAGATCGCCCCCTCACTAGTTGTGGATGCAGTACCTGTGATTACAGCAATAAATATTGCTCAAATGAACGCTGAAGCCGGTGGCTATCTTTTTAAAACACCACACTTTAACCCAAGAAATAACGATAACACACCCAATGAGCTTGAAGGGAAAATCCTCAAAGAACTGAAGAACAACTCACTGAAAAATAAAATTGTTATCACAGATGATACCGTGCATTATTTCTCTTCTGTCTATCTCACTAAAGAATGTCTCTTGTGTCATGGAGATACTAAAGGTGACAAAGATGTTGTTGGCAGAACCAAAGAAGGTCTTCGTGTTGGTGATATGTTCGGCGCCTTTGAAGTAGTCTCCTCCCTCGCCGATGCAAACGCACAGGTAAACGCTGCAAAAATATCTATCGTGCTCTGGGTTGCGGCCATTCTTTTCTTTCTCAGCTTCGTGACTTGGTTTGTTCTGAATAAAAGTATCATATCCCCTCTCACTTCTTTTTCCATATTTGTAAAGAAAATTGCCAAAGGAGAATTGTCTGATCGCTTGGAAATTCAAAACAATGATGAAATAGGAGCCATGGGGAAAGATCTCAACGGAATGTTGGAGGGGCTCAATTCAATGATGTGCAGTATCTCAAACCATTCTGTAACCTTATCCACTTCAGCAACGGATCTTGGTGAAATTGCAAGCGATTTCAGTGGAGCGAGTAGTGATACTGCCGGAAGAGCTCAAAGTGTTGCTGCTGCAGCTGAAGAAATGAGTGCAAATATGAATTCGGTAGCTGCTGCAACCGAAGAGGCCTCAACCAATATCAGCCTTGTTTCCACAGCAACCGATGAAATGACTTCTACAATCAATGAAATCGTTAAGAACACAGAGAAATGTCAGGTAATCACTCAAGAAGCTGTTAACGAAGCCAGCACAGCTTCTGCAAAAGTTGACGAACTTGGAACTGCTGCCAAAGAAATTGGTAAGGTGACTGAAACGATAACTGAAATTTCATCTCAAACCAATCTTCTGGCCTTAAATGCCACCATTGAAGCGGCAAGAGCTGGCGAAGCTGGTAAGGGGTTTGCCGTAGTTGCAAATGAGATAAAAGAACTTGCAAAACAGACCTCCGATGCTACCCAGGAAATAAAAACCCGTATTGAAGGAATACAGACATCAACGTCTGGAACGGTTGCTCAGATTCAGCAAATCACCAAGGTTATCAATGAAATTAATACCATAGTAACAACCATAGTTTCAGCCGTTGAAGAACAATCCGTAACAACTGCTGAAATATCAGAAAACATTAGTCAAGCTTCGCAAGGAATTCAGGAAGTCACAGAAAATGTTGCTCAGAGTTCCACCGTTGCTGACGAAGTGGCAAGAGATATTACAGAAGTGAATGAAGCCGCTCAATCCATGAATGCAGGAAGCCATGACGTGGATGATAATTCAAAAAAATTAAAAGAGTTGGCAGATCGCTTGTCGGAGGAAGTGCATAAGTTTACCATTTCATGTTAACAAACACATGACCTCCTGTTAACAGGCTGCTCTTTGACCCCCTCTTGGCAGGATGCTTTTTGAGGTTCTGTAACCAGTCGCTTCAGGGTGGTATTCCAGCACCGTGTATTTCTTCACCCGCTTCACTGACAGAGGTGGTATTAAAAAAGTGGATAATGCAATGCTCCTGATACTTTGACCGTCTCGAAGTATCAGCAGGATTGCCCCATTAAGGGGAGGCTGATTATTGCACCTCAGAAGTTTCTCAACACTGCCGGTAAAATGTATACCACCTGACTTGCAAAAGTATCCTTGAGGCAACTGCCTGGGGCAGCTACCGCACAGCAAAAAGACTCAACAGCTTAAGGGTAAATTACCTTCCACTCTTTTTTCATATCCACTACAGTCCAACCATTTACTTCAGCTTCGATCAATGCTTGTACCGGGCAAAACAACCTGGGCAACGATTCTATTTCTATCCCTATTCAAACACTCCATCTGCTATATTTTGCGCCAGTTTTTATCAAAGCAAAAATGGACATGTCCGTTCCCTGTTGGGACCATCCATGTTCCCCTCCGGGAACACTTTCAACATATCCCACTCCGCTAAATATTCTTCATACAAGTAATTGTTCTGCCTAAAACAGTCCTTAACATCTATGAATCTTTTAATTATTGAGATTTTCTTCATAAATAATACCTAATGGCCTGTTTATTGCGTTGGTCTCCCTGTTTACATTGCTCCATTATTCATAATCACTCATGTACTCAAAGTTTGACTATGTACTTTGAAAAGTATCCTGGCAGAATGCTGCAGAATACAATTTTTGAGCAATCCTAAAGTTATAATTTACAGGAGGAGTCCGGAGATGCAGAAGACAAACAGAAGAGATTTTCTTAAGCTTGGTGGTTTGGCCTTAGCAGGCCCGTTAGTGGCCTCAGGAGTGAGCCCTAAAGCGGCCAGAGCAGAGAAGTTACCAGGATATGGTCTTGAAAAGCGTATACCCGTCAATTGCCGGATGTGTGCCCAGAAATGTCCCGGACTTGCCAGGGTGATCGATGGACGCCTTATAGGAATTGAAGCAAACCCTCATTCTATCTCACCAGGAGTCTGCGGACGATCCGTCGCCGCAGCCGGTATGGTGTATAACCCCAATAGGATTCAAACGCCCCTTATCCGGGTAGGCGAAAGGGGCGAAGGAAAGTTCCGCAGGGCCAACTGGTCGGAGGCTTTAGACCTTGTCGCTTCCAAACTCAAAGTCTATCGAGACCAGGGAACCCCTGAAGCACTTGCCGTAGCCGTTCGTTTCAACGGGGCACCTGGCCTTGACACTGAAGTGTTCAAAGTCTACGGCACCCCCAATTTTCCAGGCTACGCAGATACCTGCTGGGCAAATTCACGAGCGGTGGGACTTGGTGCAGTTTGTGGACCATTCAGTAAAGGTCAGCCAGGATGCAGCCCGAGCAAGGTCAGTATCAACTATGCAAAGGCTAAATACGGCGTCCTCGCCGGTCGTAATCCTGCTGGTGGTCTGGTTTGCTATCCATGGGCCTTAAATTTTGGCAAGGGAAAACGAGATGGACTGAAGCTGACGGTGGTCGATCCCCGTAAACCCTCTGAGACTGGAGAGGATAATGTAAATTGGCTCCCCATAAAACCTGGGTCAGATCTGGCCTTTATGCTTGGTCTCTTTCATGAACTCATGAAAAACAAATCATATGAGCCGGATTACCTTATCAAACATACCAATGCCCCCATGCTTGTTGATGCCAAGACCCTCCAACCAGCTGGAATGAGAGAAATAGAGAAAGACGACAAAGAAAAGAAGATCAAAATTCTAGATTATCTTGTTTTTGACGAAGCGACCGGAAAAACACAATTTGCCAGTGAAGCTGAAAAGCCTGCCTTACATGGTGCCCACGAGGTGCTGTTTGAAGGAAAAACCTTCACAGCAGTGACAGCCCTGGACAGAATCGCCAAGGAGCTTGAAAGCTATACCCCCGAATGGGCCGAAGGAAAAAGTGATGTACCTGCAGAGGAAATCCGTAAGGTTGCCAAAGATCTGGAACAGAACAGGCCCCATGCTTTTATCGATCCAACCTATCGCAGCGAACGCTATTTCAATTCATTCAAAATGGTTCAAGTCATCTCTATGATGAACGCCCTTATCGGAGCATTTGGCCGGGAAGGTGGCATTATCTGGAACCATTCACCAAAGCTTGGCAAACTCATTCATCCGCCAAAACCCAAAGCAGATGCCATCAGTAAGCATTATATGAAGCATGACCCAAATTTCCGCTTTGGTAACAGCAAATACTATCGTCACAAGTCCGTGGAAACACTGCTGACCGATAAGCCATATCCCATCAAGGCCATGGTTTTCAATGGCGCCAATCTGTTGGGTGGATCAGCTGGAGGGACTGAAATTGTAAAGGCATTGGAAAAGTTGGAATTCACTCTCTGTATTTCTCCTTTCTTCAACGAAACAACCCTGTATGCCGATGTCATTCTGCCAGATGCCACCTTTGTTGAACGTAACGAGGCCATTAATGCCAAATACAAGTCTGAAGTACCTGGCGTAAGCATGAACATGAAGGTTATTGATCCACTCTTTGATGCAAAAGATCCCTACTGGATCAGCCTGGAGCTGGCACGCAGACTTTTGACCGCCGAAGAGTACGAGACCCACTTCAAGCCCTTTGAAGTCGGCGGCATGGAATTGCTCTGGGAAAAACAGCTTGCAGGCCTGAAGGGAGTTTCCGATAAGGATAAAACAAAAATCACTGTCGATTATCTGAAACAAAACGGCATCTGGAATGGTACAGCACGCCCACCAAAGCCAAAGGCCAAAACACCGACCCACAAACTTGAGATATTCAGTACCTTCCTTGCCGGTGCCTATGCTGAACTTGAAGCAGCCGGGGACAGTAACTCCCTGGTAGCAACCCCCTTGCCGGTCTGGCAACCAGCCAACTGGATGACCACCAGAGAAAAACTGGCCAATGACGAGTTCATTCCAATCACTGGATTTGCCCCAATAAATTCTTTTACCGGCCAGCAAACAAAAGACAACAGATTGCTGGCCAATGTCGGCGAAGCTATCTCCTGGGATGCTGTTTTTATTAATAAGAGTAAAGGCAAATCCCTCGGATTTACAGATGGTGACATGGTTACCATCTGGAACCCAGACAACAAATTGGAACAGTCAGCCAAAGTTGTACTGAGTGAACTTGTCCACCCCGATGCTATGTTCAGCTATTATGGCACAGGTCCGGGTGCATTTAAAAATCTAAACAAGTTTTACGGTCATGCACCGAAGACTGGATTTAATCCTAATCATTCCGCACCCTACCACCACGCCCCCCTGGTTGGTGGACATGCAGCGCATGATTTTGTTATCAAAATGAGGAAGGCATAATGTCTATATATTCTATGTGTTACGATTCACAGGCCTGTGTTCGCTGTTTCACTTGTGTTGTGAGCTGCAGTGTGGAGAACCGCCTACGCCTGCAGCGGAACGGAACGACCTCCATTGAAACGGGAGTGAACAAAGCATTACCACAACTGAATTACCTGTATCCTATTCAAAGGGAATATGGAAAATATCCAAAAAGTTATCGAATTACCGAACTCCATCACTGTATGCATTGTGAAAATGCCCCCTGTGCCAGCAGCTGCCCAAGTAACGCCATTGAGCGTAGGAAAGGCGGTCAAGTTGTTATTCACCAAGACCTCTGCGTGGGCTGTCGTACCTGTCAGGATGCCTGCCCCTTTGACGTTCCTATTTATGATCAGCACAGCAATGCCTCGTATAAATGCATGATGTGTTACGACCGAGTGGAGTCAGACCTTAAGCCTGCCTGTGTCAATAGCTGCATCGCCGATGCCCTGATCAGCGGTCCCCGTGAAGAGGTAGTTGCTGAAGCGAGGGCACGTGCCAAACGCTATAGTGAACAGTTTGGAAAGGAGTATATCGTCTATGGTGCTGATAAAATAAACGACTATGTCGGAAAAGCTGGATGGATGACTATTGTTTCGGCGGAAGAGATGGAAAAATATGGCCTGCCCAAAAACCCCATGGTCAGTAGCATGGTTTTGCGACAGACCACAAAGGCCTTTGGCCTCGGAGCTTCAGCTGCTGTAGCTCTAGGAGCTGGTGCCCATTTCCTTTATTGGCTCGCAAACCGTAAAGATGCCCTTGCTGCACAAGAAAAGGAGGCAGATCATGAATAAAAAAATTACCGCATTTACCCCGTTTCAAATGTTCTATCACAGATCCATCATCATCCTGATTTTCTTTTTTATCCTGACAGGGCTGCCGATACTGTCTTCCGGCTTCCACTGGATCGCCTATAGCTTCGGATTTCCCTTTGATTTTATAAGCGGTCAGAATGGTGATACGTTAAGATCCGGCATTCAAGTCTGCAGGATAATTCACAGAGTAGCTGCTCTACTTTTCTTTCTTTTCACAGTACCTTTTATTGGCGTCCAGTTGCTGCAAATCAATAAATGGCACATCTGGCCAGAATCTGAAGCCGCCGGACTGAGCGGATTAAAAACCAATTATATTGACTTTAAACATGCCAAGCAGGGAAAATATAATGCCGGTCAAAAAATCGCTGCCTATGTCTTTATAGTCTGTATTTCCATGCTGGCTTTTTCAGGATGCGTTTTGTGGTTTCGTGGATCATTTTCCCCAGCCACATTGGCACTGGCTAGGAATCTCCACGATATAGGATTTGCACTTTTACTGCCGACTCTACTCGGTCATATGTACTTTGGTATTCATCCGTTAAACAGGGCTGGGTTCAAGGCAATGTTCAATGGTCGCGAACTTGACGAGGCGGATGTTCAATCGCATCATCCTCTCTGGTATGAAAAAGTAAAAAAAGACTAAAATATAAGGTGAGAGGAGATTAAGACCAATGAATACTATAGCTGACACTCAAAACAGCTCTGACCGGGATATGGGTTCTCCCGGTCAGGAGCAGTTCCCTCATTCAGAAGAACTGCATCAGGCAAGATATGCAATGTACAAAATGTTAAGCCTTGCCTATCTCTATCCCGGTGATATTGACTGGAATACTTTCCTCAATGAATTGCCGGAAATCCTCGAAGAAGCAGCAGGTATCCTGCCACTCGATATCACAACGGAAATAGCAACCCTGTCGATTCTCTCTCATTCTCTGGAATTAAAACAGATATGCTGTGAGCATACCTTGCTCTTTATTAATAATCCCAATAAAAATCCGATCGCACCTTATGAATCGGTGTATCTGGAAGATACGATCATGGGAAGATGTACCCAGTCAGTACAGGAACTGTATGAACAATATGGCCTTGCCGTGGATCAGCAACATTCCTATCTCCTACCGGATCATATTGCCCTTGAACTGGATTTTATGGCATGTCTCATTGAAAAGAGCTTGGAATCGGGGGCATCTTCTCTTGAAGAACAGAATAGCTTCTTCGATAACCACACCGGACGATGGGCGCAGCAGTTTCTAGCAGATATCAAGGATACGAAGCCAGATGCTTATTTCACTTTGCTGGCCACCGTAGCAGATAAATTTTTTCAGTATGAGAAACACTTTTTTGCTTCCCTTGCATGATAAAAGAAAGGGTCAGCACGACTGATTTATTGACGAAGGCTGTATTTTTCCAAGCGTAACAACGGCCCTTGACCTTCTCTGGGGAAAAGTTCATAGTACTAGGGAGGTGGATGGTTTTTCACTAAAACGAATTCTCCTCCTTATCGAAATCATAGAGCCATATAACTTTTCGATATATCAGTTTTAATGATGGGGATCTGAAAAGGATTCCGGTCCCCTATCATTATCTCCAGGGAGGATTTACCCCCATGTTCCATCATTGCGTTATTCGCATTCTGCTTGCGGCCTGTTTAATTCCAACCATCCTGTTCACCGAAATTGATGCTGCTCCTCTGGAAAAGAAACAGATACCGCAGGTTATTCGCCTTGGCGTGATCACCCTATATCATCCACTGGTAATGTTTAAACAGTACCAGCCATTTGTGGATTTTCTTAGTGAATCGACACCCTATACTTTTGTACTGAAAATCACTCAAAATTATTCCAGTATAATCAGCCTTCTCTGTGATGGTGAAATTGACGTCGCCCTCCTTGGTGGCCTGACCTATATCGAAGCTGCAAATTCATCCTGTTGCATACCTTTTCTTTCTACTCTCAATGCTGATAAAAAACCGTTCTACCAGGGAACTTTTATTGCCAGAGAGGATAACACCGCCATACATGAACTTCAGGATATCAAGGATAAACGTTTTGCCTTCGCATCTAAGCACTCCACATCTGGAAACCTTGCCCCTTTGTATCATCTTTATGCCAGGAAAAATATGCAACTTGAAGATTTTTCCACATACAAAAATCTCAGCTATCACGATGCAGTTGCCAGAGAAGTCCTTCGAGGAAATTTTGATGCGGGCGTAGTCCTGGACTCCGTTGCCAGAAAGTACCAGGGAAAGGGTATAAAAATTATTGGTCAAACCGAGCCGTTGCCTGGATTTCTACTGGTCGTTCGACCTAATATAGACCAAAACTTCACGCAATCTCTAGAAGATACACTTCTTAGCCTTGATTACAACAATCCTGAACAAAAGGCCATGATGGATACCTGGGATGTGAATATACGCTTTGGCTTTTCCAGAGTTGTCGATTCTAATTATGACCCGGTCAGACAGATGATTCTATATCTGAAAAATAAGGGCATATACTTGGGGGTGGAAGATGAAATTGTTCCTGGGCATTCAAGGTAAATTTATTCTCATCGCATCGCTCTCCATTTTCCTCTTTTCAAGTATCTTTGGCTATCTAATTATCAGTCGTGAAAAAAGATTTTACACCGGGGATACAGTTCACCAGGCAAAGATAATCGCTGAAATCTCCGGGGTCATCTTTACCAACGCCTTGGTATATAAGGAACTAGGACTAGTCGATAACATTGGGCTCAATGACTATCTCGATTATTATGTATTGGACATCCTTGCCAAGGAGAAACGAATCCTTTACCTGGTTGTCCTTGATCCGCACGGCAAAGTGCTCTCCCATAGTGATATCAGGGAGTATGGTAAGATATATACTGATCTGGTCACAAAAAAGTCTTTGGAGGTCACGAAAATAACGGTACAGCGATTAAAAAACGCTCAGGGTATCGATTTGATCGATGTAGCAGCCCCCCTAAGAATAAGTACAAAGAGCTGGGGAGTATGCCGGATAGGTTTTTCCCTGGAGGAGGTAAATGAAGGGGTTCGGACATTGAGAAATGAAATACTTACCATGGTGTCTATGATGCTTTTGGTAGCACTTGTCATTATTGGTATTGCCGGTAGGGCCTTTGCTACTCCTTTAATTAATTTGGCCAAAACCATGGATCTGATAACTGAAAAGGGTGATCTTGATATCGACTATCCTATTCCTGAACAACGTAACGATGAAATAGGCAAACTACAGGCAAGTTTTTCCTGGATGGTCAACAAACTGAGGAAGGCAGAAAGAGAAAAAATCGAGACCATGGATCTTATGTGCCAGACAGACAAAATGGCCACGGTGGGCAATCTGGCCGCCGGTGTGGCTCATGAAATAAATAACCCTCTTGGTGGGGTGATTCTCTGTTTTGGTAATTTCACAAAAGATGATATGGATGAAGAATCCAGGAAGATCCATATTGAGGTGATCAATTCAGGACTTCTAAAAATACAGAATACGGTCCAGGGGCTTCTTGATTTTGCAAGAAAAACACCGATTATCATCGTGCCATCTTCCATTTGTACCATTCTTGATGAATGCCTCAAACTGGTAGATACTTTTCTGATAAAACAGCAGATAACGGTCGACCGGGAACGCTGCGCCGGGTTACCCTTGGTCCCTGTGGATCCTTCCAAAATTGAGCAGGTATTTCTTAATATTATTATTAATGCGGTCCATGCCATGCCTGAAGGAGGGACACTTTACTTAGTGGCCAACAAAGATGAAGACATGTTACTCCTTACGATAACCGATACCGGTTCTGGAATAGATCCCCAGGTTCTACCGAGAATCTTTGATCCTTTTTTTACTACAAAAGACCCAGGCAAAGGGACAGGGCTTGGACTTGCTGTCTGTAAATCCATCATTGAACAACATGGAGGATATATCAAGGTCGGATTAGAAGAAGGACGCGGAGCAAAATTTACCATAGGCCTTCCTCTTAAAGGACCAGAACAAACATGAAAAAAAGTATTTTACTCATAGAAGATGAACTTTCCATGCGACTTGGGATCAGCCATTCTTTAACCGGAGCCAGCTATGGGGTAACTGCCTGCGGGGACGGTGTGGAAGGCTTGAAGGCCTTGCATGAGAATAGCTTTGACTTGATTATAACCGACTTCAGACTTCCAGGCGTGAGCGGTATGAAAATCCTCACTGAATCCATGGAAGTATGTCCCGACACCGGTGTTATAATTATTACCGGTTTTCCGGAGATAGACACGGCAGTATCAGCTATCAAAAAAGGCGCCTTTGACTACCTGAGTAAACCCTTCAGCAATGATGCTCTCCTTATTGTCGTTGACAGATTTTTCAGCTACCGGCAACTCCAGATTGAAAATGATCAGCTAAGAAAAACTGTGAGAGAAAAAAGCCAGTCTGATCATTTCATTGGCGAAAGTTCAGCACTCAAGGCTGTGTTTGATCGCCTGGCCACCATCGCCCCAACCGATGTCCCTGTCCGTATCCAGGGAGAAAGTGGTACCGGAAAAGAACTTGTTGCCAGTGCTCTTCATCATTTGAGTCAGCGAAAAGATAAGCCCTATCTGAAAATCAATTGCGCTGCCATTCCTGAAAACCTTCTTGAATCAGAACTTTTCGGCTACGAGAAAGGAGCATTTAGCGGTGCTGTCCAGTCGAAAAGAGGCAAGTTTGAAGTCGCGGATGAAGGGACTATCTTCTTTGATGAAATTGGAGAGTTACCCATAAGTCTGCAGGCAAAACTTCTCAGAGTTCTTGAAGATCAGGAAATCACCAGGCTCGGAAGTAACAAGAGTATCAAAGTAAACGTACGAACAATCTTTGCTACCGCCAAAAATCTAAAAAAGGCTATCCAGGAACGAACATTTAGAGAAGATCTTTTTTACAGGATCAATGTCGTTCCGATTCATTTACCGCCATTGCGTGAAAGAGGCGAAGATATAACCGCCCTTGCAGAACATTTTTTAAAAATCCACTCGACCAAGTACGGCAAAGAAGGATTGGATATCTCCCCTGACGCATACAAATGTCTTCTTGCCTACACCTATCCAGGGAATGTAAGGGAACTCAAGAACGCCATAGAGCGAGCTGTACTTCTCTCCATCGACAGCCATATATATGTGTCTAACCTCCCATCAGAATTCAGACAACTAACCGAAGACATTCCCGATTTTGGAGCAGACATGCCATTAGATGAAGGGGTTAAATGTTACGAGAGACAGAGAATCCTCAAAGCTCTTGATGAAACAGGCGGGAAAAAAATTGCAGCTGCCGACAAACTGAGTATCAGCAGAAAAGTCCTCTGGAAAAAGCTTAAAGATCTGGATATCGAGTGTTAACTACAGATTGTAATGGCTAAATATTCGGGTACATATTCGGGGGACACAATACCTATTAGCGTACACTTAAAGGACAGAATGTAGTGACATATCATCATTTTCCTTCACACATTATGCTCACAATGCGTTCATCAACACAGGTTCATAAAAAATATTCATCGATTGTTGATTTCCTGTTTTATCAAAATCCAACATTAGACGATTAAACTTTAATTGTTGTTTTGCAGGAAAATTGATGGGGATAACCTGGAATTACTATTCTTGCTATACGTGGCATGTCTCTGCCAATATCATATTATTTCAGAGCAAACAATAAATACGTATTGTGTCCACAGATCTCTACGCTATAAGCTATAA
>CAZDJE010000086.1:0-15531 GCA_964505715.1 uncultured Desulfocapsa sp.
TTTTGGGCTCTGCTACCTACAGAGGCTATGCACTTATTATACGAATTCAGCATATCTAATTTCTATTATCTTACAACTTATTAATTGTATGACTTCATATGTGAAAATGCAAAATTACTCTTACCTTTCCAAGCCTTTTAATATGGGCGATGAATTCGTCCATGTTCTTGGTAGCTAACGTCAAGATCTTGCTGCCTTAAAGGCAAACGCGGATCCAATTGTGATAACAACTCAGATGATTGAATATGTGGTTGCCAACCGACAAGAATAAGGAGAGAGCATGATATGGATTCCAAAGAGATGCCAACCTAATTCTAACGGCTAGAGGTTTTACGCTTTAGGAATGTACTAATCTACTTCGACAACAAGTACTTACCACCATAACCACGAGGAGTTATCATTTTTTCATTCCAGATATAACTCTGGGAATTACCTATCATAACTGTTGATTGCATACCAATGTCACATTCAAGCATTTTTTCCAATGTAGTGAGAGAGATGGTCTCATTTTCGCGAGTGGCAGCAGTTACAATGCCAACCGGCGTTTGCGGATCACGGTATTTGAGAAATATTTCCCGGGCAATTTTGATTTGCTCAGTGCGTTTTTTTGATTTTGGGTTATAGATCGCCACCACAAAATCAGCACTGGCCACAGCGTCAAGGCGTTTTTTGATAAGCTCCAGTGGTGTAAGTAAATCAGAAAGAGACACTGCTGCGAAATCGTGCATCAAAGGAGCACCCAGCCGGGCAGCACAACCATTCACTGCAGCAATGCCTGGGATGATTTCAATAGTACAATCAAACTCATTTTCCCGGGCCATCTCAAAGACCAGCCCCGCCATGGCATAAATACCAGGATCACCGCCACAGACCAAAGCCACATTTTGACCATTTTGAGCAAACTCCAGGGATTTGCGGCAACGGTCCACTTCCTTCATCATCTGCGAAGCTATCACCTCTTTCCCTTCCAAGTAATCGGGGATAAGTTCCAGATAGGTTTTATAGCCAACAATAATGTCTGAATGTTCAAGAGCCTCACCAGCGGCGAAGGTCATATGTTTTAACGATCCAGGACCCGTGCCGACAACGTAAAGGGTACCTCTGCCACTGCCATTGTTATGTTCTGCCATTTTCTTTTCCTACTCAGTAATCTATCTGTTCCAGCACTTAAAAGAGATGTAGGTTCAGCCACACCGATGGCACCCACTGCCTTAATTGCTGCTTGGGAGGTTTCTACATTTGTTACGGTGTTAATTTCTTCTTTTGTGAAAAATTCAATGGACCATGTATGCTCTTCACTGAAGGCCAGTAAGCCTTCTTCGTCATCTTTCCTGTCAATGGAGGACAAGTTACGAATGGCCAAAGGTGATAGCTGTAAATCTGAAAACAATTCTGCCAGAGCTTTATTAAATTCCATTGCTGGCGTTCCCCGGTTACATCCTGTTCCCACTACCAAATTACGGGGATAGAAAACCGGACCATTACCATGGCTTTTGGTGTTAGAAATAGTGAGATCAGCCTTATTCTGATCATCCACTTGAACAAGACCGCTTGGTAAAGAGTCCACTGCCACTTCGCTAAATACGTATAGTTTGCCCTGATTGACCAGCTGACTACTGGCCTCAATCATATCTTCTTTATTCGCTACCAGGTTTTGGGCTTTGGCCCAGAGATCCAGGGCAACCAATCCCAGAGTATCAGAGGCCGTGGTGATTACCGCATGACCACCTGTGATCTTTGCCGCTTTTTTGGCCAGCTCGTTCGCACCACCTAAATGGCCGGAAAGAAGACTAATAACATACTGCCCCTTTTCATCAATGACCACTACCGCGGGATCAGTTCTTTTATCAGCCACTAGTGGAGCAATAGCCCGAACCACGATACCGGTGGCCATAACACAGATAAATCCATCGTATTTTTTCCAGTTACCAGCCAATTTCTCTGCAACCCCTTTCCCTGGAAGGATAGTCCCTGGAAGACTGGCAGCAATCGTATAGGCTAAACTGTGCGCGCCTTTGGTTATGGCAAGGATACCAATCTTCATGATGGAGAAGATCCCTTACGGTAACCGTGAGTAAAGGTCTTGTCATACAGTTTTGAAAGGGTCGGCGGTGGTGCCTCAGCCAGAACCTTTCCCACAGCAATAATAGCGGTTTTGGTAATACCTGCCTCCTTGACTTGCCCAGCAATAGAAGCAATGGAACCTCGCAGATGTCGCTCTTCAGGCCAACTCACCTTTTCCACCACAGCCACTGGAGTATCTTCAGGATAACCGCCGCTAAGCAAATCCTTCACCACCTCATCAATCATCCCCACGCTCAATAAAATCAGCATAGTAGCCTGATGCCTTGCTAAACTGGGTAAATCTTCCTTCTCAGGCATTGGAGTTCGGCCAGCCCGACGAGTGACGATGATTGTTTGCGAAACCTCCGGCAAAGTGAGCTGGGTGGCAAGCGCTGCAGCTGCTGCAGTTATGGAACTTACACCTGGAATAACCTTGAAGGGGATCTCTTCTTTAACCAATTCAGCGATCTGTTCATTTATCGCACCGTAGATTGCAGGGTCTCCGGTATGGAGCCGGACTACCTTTTTACCAGCTTTAAAAGCTGGAATCATCAAGGCTACTACCTCGTCAAGGTTAAGACCTGCTGAATTATGAATTTCAGCCTGTAGTCCCTCAATCAAGGCTTTCGGTATCAGACTGCCGGTGTAAATAACCATGTCTGCCTCACCTAGTAACCGCTGCCCTTTTACAGTGATCAGTTCAGGATCACCGGGCCCTGCTCCGATAAAATAAATACAGTTTTGCCGGCTCATGACTTCCTCACAATCATTGTGGAGAAATAATGAAGCTTCTCATTCATGGCAGCTTTGAGATCGTGGCGGACATGCTGCTCAGCCATACTGGTTCGTTCCACCAATACTGCCTTATCTAATAAATTCAGCTCTTCCAAAAGAGGTACAAGACGCCCCATGGCCTTATGCACCTTCATAAAAACCACCGAATCAAATTTCATTAAGATTTCGCGTAATTTTGTATTTTCAAAGATAGCCGGGATAACCACAAGTTGGTCATCACCAAGACAGAGTGGTATTCTGGCAGCTGCCGAAGTAGCACCAATGGCAGAGATTCCAGGAGTGATCTCTACAAGAGTGTCGGGATTCTTAGCAAGTATTGTCTCACAGATATAAAAACCGGTAGAATAAATTGCCGGATCTCCAAGGGTGGGTAAGGCAACATCCCGGCCAGCTTCAAGTTCCAAACTAATCAGATCAGCGGCTCGCTCCCAGGCTTCTTTAACCTCAGGATCAGGGCTTTTTCCCATATGGACCTTTTTCATTGGAAAATGGTGGATGATAATTTTTTTATCTTCCGTACTAACGACCTCGGTGGCAATTGCCAATGCCGTACTCTCGCCATTTGCACGTGCTGCAGGAGCAAGCCACACCGGACTTTTTTCAAGTATTCGTACTGCCTTGAGGGTCATCAACTCTGGGTTTCCAGGCCCGACCCCAACCACATATAATGTTCCTTTCATCGACTTCCCGTAATAATATGTATCTGATTAAATTCTACAAACTCGCCGTTTGTCTCTGTTCTTGTAACGTTTATGCTACTAACCCGAGGCGAAAACCCTGCTTTAGCCATCAGCTGTGGGACCTCGATTTGTGTTTTTCTTATAACTGCGTTGGCTACCAGAATACCGTCTCCCGGTAAACGCTTTGCTGCCTCTGCTATAATGCCCGCTAATTGACCGGCATTACCACCGATAAAGACCCGCTGTGGGTCAGGTAATTCAGCTAACATATCAAGGGCCAACCCTGCGACCGGTATCACGTTATAACAGCAATATCGGCGAATATTTTCCTTTATGTTTATCAACTCTTCCACTTTCCGCTCAATGGCATAAATCGTGAGATGAGGATTCATTCGTGCTGCTTCGATTGAGATGGAGCCACTGCCAGCCCCAACATCCCAAAAAGCCCCCTCACCTGGTAGGCATAAGGAATGTAAGGTAACTGCCCGAACCTCATTTTTGGTAATCAGCCCCCGACTATGAGCTAAATCATTTTCCTGAAGTCCAAGGCGGCCTGTTTTTTTGCTGATCGGTGCTACGAGGAGAAACACATTGAGATCCGCAAAATCCCGGTCCACAGTTTCCTGTAAAGTACCCCGAAACAGTGTCTCCTCCTCACTACCTAAATTTTCAGCAACCATTACCTGACAACCATCGAGCAAATCATAGGCTTCAATGCATTGAAGATAGCTGACAAGCTGACGAGCCAGAAAATCCGGCGAATTCTTCTTGTCGGTAAAAACAAAGGTTTTTGACTGTGCCAGAAGGAGCCCCGCGACATGATTGTGTTCTCGCCCATGGAGACTGAGCAAACGCGCGTCATCCCAAGGGACTTTAAAGCGGGCCATGGCCCCCTGCATGGAAGAGAGCTCAGGATAAATTTCCACCGCATCTTTGCCAAAGTCTGCTAGCAAACGCCTACCAATGCCAAAGAAGAGGGGATCACCACTGGCTAAAACTGCAACATTCCCGCGTCCCAAAGCCTCTTCAATGGCTGGAAGAACTTTTTTCAGAGGGCTAATATCCATGGCAGGGATATTGAAACCGGCAATAAGTGCAAGGAGACGTTGTCCCCCGACAATAAACTTGCAACTCAGAACAAGTTTTTCCTGTTCTGAGGTCAAAACAGGGCCACTAATGCCAATAATGAATATTTTAGCCCCACTGCGAGATATCTTTTCTGAAGTCATATCAAAACTACTCACATTCACACCCACTCCATCACCTGCGCCTTGTGGCTTACCAGGTAAACTGCAATTTCCCTACCTGCCACTTCCTGAGCGTACTCCTTGGCTTTGAGACAAACAGCACTGATTATATCTTGCCGATTTTCAGCATACAGATGTTCATACATTTCACGGGCCGTATTCGAATTATCTATTTGTTTCAAAAGATCTCCTTCAACACCAAGGCTTTTCAGGAACCTTGCTGCATCATCCATTTCTAAAGCACCGTTTTTAACATGGGTCTGGGGCACCTTGAGGGCTGCCTTGGTGATCTTGGCCCACATTCCGGCCAGATGAATTTTTGTAAAACCATGCTCTGCCGCCTCATTAAGAGAAAACTCAAGATAATCTCCCATCATCACATAGGCCTCTTCCGGTAGATCCAATCTGGATTGAGCACCTCGTTCAGATGTCCGACCTGTGGAAAGGACCACTTCCCGTACTCCTGCCTCCCAGGCGACATCCATCGAAGCCTTGATGGTTGCAGTCCAGGCATCAGCGGATATGGGCCGGACAATACCGGTGGTGCCCAAAATTGACAGTCCTCCGATAATTCCCAGACGTTTATTGAGCGTTTTTTCGGCTAACTCTCTGCCCTGAACCACCGAAATCACAATCAGCACGGGTTTATCTGCCATAACCTCTTGTACCGCTGCTGCAATCATCTGCCTGGGAACCGGATTGATGGCAGGCTCCCCAACAGCTGCGGCAAGCCCCGGCTTTGTGACACACCCCACGCCGCTGCCTGCCACAAGCAAAAGATTGTCAACTAATACACCCTTTGCAGGTGGTTCTTGATTCGGTTTACGATGATAACACTCCGCCCTAATCTCTGCGCCATTGGTGACATCAGGGTCATCGCCAGCATCTTTAATAATGGAAGCCAAAGCCCCATCAGCAAAAATACGGCTCTGATGAACAGAGAAACTATGTCGTACATTCCCTGGGAAAGGAATATCCACTCTGCTCACTCCTTCACCGTTTACCAGAAGTAGTGCTGCTGCTTTTGCTGCTGCTGCCGCACAAGCTCCGGTGGTGTATCCACTTCGTAATCGTTTGGCCATTTAACCGTGACCTATGTCTCTTTTGCGAGCCGAATAAGAGCATTGCAAATGGCCGCAGCCACAGGACTACCACCCTTACGTCCCAAACTAGTGATAAAGGGATACTCTGTTTCGGCCAGCAAGGCCTTAGACTCAGAAGCATTGACGAAACCGACCGGTACACCAATAATAAGCGGCCACTCTTCCGGCGGTATACTGGTCAGCAAATCCATAGCGGCCAGTAAGGCTGTGGGTGCATTACCCACAGCGATAATACCGACATTATCCTCCAGCCCTTTTTTAATTGCTACTTCCGAACGGGTCTTTGTGGACTCCTTTGCAATTTCGGCCACCTCTTTATTTGCGACATAACAGCTCACTGTACCTCCAAAACTGGCCAACATTCCCTTACTGATTCCGGCAGCCACCATATTCACATCAGTGAGTATGTTTTTTCCAGCCCTGATAAGCTCCATGGCTCGAGTTACTGCCCGGGGAGAAAAACGCATATTGCCCGCAAAATTAAAATCACCTGTGGCATGAATAACCCGTTGCACAACCTTGAAGGTGGCAGGATCAAAATCATGGGAACCGATTTCGTTGGAAATAATTCGAAAACTCTCTGCTTCAATATCAGTAGGGGCAATTTTCTGGATAGTTACTGTCATCTTCTCTCCTCGCTACAGCTTACAAATGATACCGCCACTTCTGGCTGAAAACCGAAGTGGAGGTGCAGATAGCCCCCTAAAACATTTTTATAACGATACCCCTCTTCTTTACCATTATTGACGCTATAGATTCGGGGGATTTCAGTGGGCATCGTATCGATACTGGAATAGTGAAATTCATGGCCTCGCAGTACTGTTCCAACCGGACCCAAACAGCACTGCTCCTTGAGCTTGATTTCTCGGTATCCGAGGCTGGCACGCCGTTTCTGCATTTGAGATCGTACCGGGAAAACATTCGCCATAGGATGAAAGCTACCATCGTGGAGGGTGATGCCGTTGGTCAAATACATAAAGCCACCGCATTCGGCATACAGAAAACCATCATTTTCCCCCCACGCTTTAATGGCGGCAAGCATTTTTCTATTTTCACTTAAAGCCTCTGCCCAAAGTTCAGGATATCCGCCACCCAGGTAAATTGCGCCAATACCTTCCGGTAGACATTCATCGACCAGAGGTGAGAAGAAAATAAGCTCTGCCCCTGCCTGACGAAGGAGATCAAGATTATCTTCATAATAAAAGCAAAAAGCCTTATCCCAAGCAACTCCGATACGAACATTTCCATTCCCTACAAACTTGTTAACAGGGAATGTTTTCTTCTCCCTTACAGTGGCCAGTGTCATAAGCTTCTCTAAGTCAACATGCTCTGCCACAGTTTCAGCCAGATCTTTAATGGCTTCCTGGCTAATAGGAGCTTCTTCACCCATATGAAGACCCAGGTGACGTTCAGGGATGGAAAAATTGAGACTGCTTGGTAGATAGCCCAAGATTTCAGCCCGGCAATATTTGTTAATCGCATCTGTTACCAGTTGCAGATGACGAGGGCTTGCCACCCGGTTTAAGATCACGCCAACGGGTGCCACCTCAGGCATTAAACTCTCAAAGCCCTTTAAGACTGCAGCAGCACTTTCAGCAGCAGCGCGCACATCAATAACCAATACAATCGGTATTCCCAGTTTGGCAGCCAGGGATGCGCTTGACGAGTCGCCACCATCGTACATGCCCATCACACCTTCAATGATGGAGATATCCGCGTCAGAACTATGAACAAAAAAAGTCTCATTAGTAAATCGCTCTCCACTCATCCAAATATCCAGATTACGGGATTCCTTGCCAGTGACAAGTCTGTGAAGAGTGGGGTCTATAAAATCCGGCCCGCATTTAAAAGGTTGAACAGTATGCCCAATCCCTGACAAAGCAGCCATCAAGCCCAAAGTAACCGTGGTCTTTCCGGAGCCACTCTGGGTTCCGGCGATAATTATCGCCTTGTTATCAACCATCAACATCTCCGTCAGGATAGAGAATAGTGCTCAATTGTCGTACTCCTTCGAGAATCCGAAGAGTTGGCCTAGACACTAAATTTTCATTTATCAAAAAAACATTACCTTTCCGCACCGCTCTAATTGCCTGAAATCCTGGTTCATTTGTAATGGTTTCATGGTTGATGGGGTTCATCCTTCCTTTTTGAGCAATAAAGAAATCAATCTCCATGGCCTTTCCTAAAATCCGTTCCTTGCCGTAAGCAGCAATATTCGTCTTCCGAACCTGAAAGGCATCATTTGCTATATTGATACCGCCTGCCTCTTCCAATACAAAGGTTGCAATGGACTGCGGAGCAAAGGTTTTCATCCTCTTATGAATAGCTTCAAAATACACTCTGGGACGTTGCTCCTGAGGGATGTTCCGAACCTTCTTTGTTATCTGTTTCAGCTCTGCTTTAAAAGATTCGATCATGTTTTCGGCACCCTCCTCTCTACCTGTCAACCCACCCAGAGCTCGCCAATAGTCAAAAATACCTTCCACCGAAGTAGGTTGCAGAGAGATGACCTTGATACCGGCTTGTCGCAGCCGACCAAGTAACTGAGGACAGGCCCGTTCAATCATGGGTCGCACCAGGACCAGATCGGGGCTAGCAGCAATAAATTTCTCCAAACCATCCCGATAAGAGAACCGTGGTTTCGTTAAAATTGTCTCTGGATAGTCATCAGATCTTGATATGCCAATAATCTGATCACTGGCCTTTAAAGAGACCAGGTTCTCAGTATGTGCGGAATAGAGAGAAATAATTCGATTATAGGATTTTGCCACTGTAGGGAGTTTACCTTCACCATCAGTAGCAACAAGGGAGTCTGCTGCCGCCAAGACGGTTCCGTTCCAGGTAAAAAGAAAAAAAACAATAACGTAGACAATAATCTTCATGGGTATATTTCTCGCCACACTATGCCGCAACTGTCTTGAATGTAAACATATTATCAACATGCAGTGGCATAGTCGTATTGCTCTACTAATTACCCCCCGATCTTGATATTATTTATTTGGAAGCATCACCTAACTGGATGCTATGTTCTTTCGCCGCATCTTTAATATGCTCAACAAAGATAGCTGCAAAATCATCATTGGAACCAAGACCCTCCAACACGGTATTGACATCATACCCTTTTGAGACCAATATCGACTTCCAGGAGTCTGCTTCATCCCCTGCCATATCATTGGTTGCATGATCCCCTGCAACAATCATAAAAGGTTTCAAAACAATCTTTTTGATACCGGTATGAGCGAAACGCCCCAAATAGTCGTCCAAGGATGGAGAACCTTCAACTACACCGATAAAGGTTTGTACCTCAGGATAAGCCTGACGCATTTGCTTCTGCGTTTCCTGGTAGATTCCGGTGGACCAATGTTCATTGCCATGGCCCATATAGACTAACAGTGCACCCTCTTTTCGGGCCATCTCCGCGTCACCCTTTAAGGTCTTTACGGCCTTTGCCACATCGGTGTGATAATTGTAGCGATCACCCGGCATACCAAGAGCTGGCCGACCCATAACCAATGTATCAAAGGGCCGCCATTTATCTTTGGTTGTTTTAATTGAGGCAATAGCATCCACATAGGACTGCAGATCACTGGATTGCTCCATATAGAACATATGAGTTGGCTGAACGATAATATTGCGATACCCTTCCTCCCTTAGAGAACCGATGGTGGAAATAATATTCTCCACATACAGGATCTCCTTAGGAATTCCCTGATCAAGCCATTTTTGCGACTCTTGCTGCCGTTTTCGCCACACCGAACGTATGATATTGGAGGTAAAGGTGATTCGGACTTCAGTAGCCGGGTAAGCGGCCTTGGTTTTCTCGTAGATATTTATAATGGATTGCACTGCGGTTGGTACGGTAGTACCGAAACTTGCAATAATAATGGCAGTCTTCGCGTTACCTCGACTTGTCGGATGATCACCCGAGGCCATAACATTTCCTGCTGCCAGCAAAATTGCCAGCATGACAGTTAAACACGTTACGTTTTTTCTACTTTTCATGAATACTCTCCTTTTGTAGCAAAATCCGGAGTCGCACCATAAAAAGGGCAAAAAAAATCCCCGGATCAATTTTATTGATCCGAGGAGTCCCAGTTTTTCCGCGAATTGTGATGGTCACCCCTTGTCCACGGAGATACCCACTTATATTCTCAGACAGGTTTTCTGACTCCCGGTTCGTCCTCATCCTGCGCCTTCCCAACTTCTTCAAGTCAGTGGCATCAATGCAGAATTCGTCCCCGGTCACAGCGGCGGGCCCGTCCCGGATTTTCACCAGGTTCCCTATTAAGCTCTGTTAAGAGCATCTGAGCATGAAAAGGATTTACCCTAAATTATTCTGGATGTCAACTTGTTGTACAACAGATACCTTTTCATACCCTAGGCATGCCTTTCAGGAAGGCCTCGGGGCCACGCATGGTACCAAGGAAGTTGTAAATCCCAATTCACTTACCTTTCACTTTGCGGACCAATACATATTCAAGCAACTGTAGTTATTCTAGTTAATAGCACGAAGAATCCTCAACGAATGCGGGGTTTTGATGTTGCCGTTTTGGTATGAGTATTATAAAGTATTTTAACTAGTTCTGATTGGAAGTTTTCATGATATCCCTCATGGCAGTGTACCATAGCAAATTTCATTTTATATACATTTCATATTAACAATGAGCCTATTCAGCAACAACCTTTACCGATCTCTTCCAGCCCTTCTGCTTCTTTTCTTATCTGCTTGTGCAACTCCTAAATCCTATCCGCTGATGCCCGCACCGATTTACCAGGACGGGTATCCGAATAGTGATGAAAAAGAGACAAATGTCAATGAGATGGTAGAGAAAAACTAGACAGCAAACAAATAGCGATTAAACTGTTTGAACAACTTATTCATACAAACAAAAAGAATTGATTTTCACCGTCGGACATTATGCTCTTATGAAACAATTTGCCAATTTTTCCAGTCCCGCCTTCCAGAAGAAATACAAGATGATCCCCCGTGAACAGCAGAATTTTTTAAAAATGCTCTCTATCTGCTATGAAAAAGTGTCTCGGACCAAGGTTCGTAGCTGCCTGAACGCAGCCGGAATCAAAAATGACAAAGGCCAGCTTTTCAAACAGACGGACATCAAACCAATAGTAACCGCCCTCCATGCTGTAAAGCTTATTGAGGCAGACAATCTTGGGGTCTTCTGTCATCCCGACCACGTTGAAAACATCACCTGTGAGGCTCTGTTTGATAATAGTTTTGAGAAAATGGCCGAGGCGATTGAAGCCGTCATTCCAACAAAACAGGGCTGGGATTTTGAACACCAGCACTCCAATTATTCACAGGCTATCCGCGACCTGAGATTAGCCCTGTACCGGAATGAAGATCGCTCCACGGTGATCAAGTTTCTTCATTACGCCCACCGCGTACCTGCTCACTATTATGAACAGCGCAAAGACCCTTTTGTTCTTATTTTCACCGAGCCAACAAACAAATCGTTGCTGCTCTATCTGAACCTCGACGTGGTTGAACTGGTACTTTCCGGCATGCTGGTTTCATCCACCTTGACCATGACACCTCTGGACGGGTTCTTTGATGTTTTCCAAAAACTCCGCAATGATAATCCTGCCCTGAAAGAGCATACCACAACTATTCTCCTCTACCAGCATCTGCTTCGCGGTCAATTTACAGCAATCACCGACCTTGTTAAAACAGAGCAAACTGCTTCCGACTCAATCTATCTGGGTTTTATAAAGCTTATGGCAGGTGACCACATTGGGGCTATCAGTTGTTATGAGAGAGCCCTGGAAACGCTTGCTGAACATACCCCCAGAACCCAGGTCTTTTTCCCGAATTTTGCCGGAATCTTTTATATAGTGGCTCTGCTCTGTGATGGTGGTGATCCCGCTCTCAAAAGAGGGCTGACGTATCTCAACAGAATATTAAAGAAAAAACGTGAGTATAATTTTCCTTCTATCGCCTCCGACCTCAAACAGACACTGCTCTCCAGACAGGGTCAAAAGGGCAAAGCTGGAAAAATACACCACTCCAGCGACGATGATTCATTTAACGATTATTTGTCTCTTCTGATGGGGTATTTGAGCCTTTACTGGCAGGGAGATACGATCGCCCCCATTGGAGAAGAAAACCTGCAGACACTTATCAAGGCGGCCAAGTCAGCCGAGTATTACTGGATTGCTCTGCAAGCCGCAGGGCTTCTGGCCAAAATATCCAGCAGTACAACACTCTCAAAAACGGTTCTTGCCCTGCAAAAGGAATGTTCAACGCCACAACTGCTAATAGACCTGATAAAACCTCAGGAAAAGTGGCAGCAGGTATTGCATGCCCTACTGAGTCTTGACGGGCCCAAAAAAGGAGTGGCGACCCAATCTGTAAGCAACAGTCGTCTTATATGGTTGGTCTCATTTTCTGAAGATGAATATATTGATGAAATCAGCATCTCCCCACGTCTTCAGAAACAGAACAAATCCGGCAAGTGGTCAAAGGGCCGGGCTGTTGCCCTGAAGACACTGCGAAATCATCAGAAGCTGGATTATCTTAGTGACCATGATCGCCGACTCTGCAATGCCATCAAGGCAAGATATGAATCTGGCGGCTATTATTATGGCCGTAAAAAGGTCTACGTCTTTGACCTGAAACAGGCTATTCCGGCACTTATTGATCATCCTCTTCTCTTTTCTGAAGATACGCCAACAGTGCCAGTGGAATTTGTATCGCGGGAACCGGAACTCCATATCAGCGAAAACAAAAAAGGCTATACCATAAGCCTTAAGCCCGATATGGATAGCGACGAGCCCTACGTTCTTCTCCAGGAGACCTTTACCCGTACCGGGGTGGTGCAGATGACCCCGGGATTTAAGCAGGTGGCGGAAATCATTGATTCGACCATTGAAGTGCCAAAGGAGGCAAAGGAAATGGTGCTTCAGGCTATTTCATCCCTGGCCCCCCATTTGGCGATTCACACGGATATCGCGGGTATTGCTCCCGATGTTGAGGGAGTCACCGCGGATACCACCCCCTATTTCCATCTTATTCCCTATGGGGATGGTTTACGGGTCGAGAGCTTGGTTAAGCCTGTTAAGGAGAGTCCTTCATTTCACAAACCCGGTGTGGGTGGAAAAATTGTTTTGGCTGAAATTGATGGCAAAAAATTCCAGGCGGAACGCAAGCTGCCGACAGAACGGAAAAGGGCGAATGCAGCAGTCGTTAGCTGTCCGGTCCTCTCTCATCTTGATGAGGGCAGCGGTGAATGGATTATTGGCGAACCGGAGGAATGCCTGGAACTGGTAAGTCAGCTCCAGAACCTGCAGGAAGATGTCGTGATCCAATGGCCACAGGGGGAAACTTTTCGGGTGAGCAGCACAATTGACTCGTCTGCTTTTAAGATGCGGGTTAAGCAGGAAAACAATTGGTTTACAGCAACAGGTCAGCTTAAGGTTGATGCAAAAACGGTCGTCGACATGGGCAAATTACTGGAGCTGAGCCGTCAGACAAACTCCCGTTTTATTCCCATGAATAACGGTCAGTTTTTAGCGCTGAGCAGAAATCTGAAACGGCGTATTGAAGAGCTGGACGCCTTTAGCGAAGATCACAACGACGGGGTTCAGTTTAGTCCTTTGGCCAGTCTGGCCCTTGAAGAATTCACCTCGGAGATGGGTGAAATCAAGGGGGATAAACATTGGCGTAAAAATCTGAAACGATTTACAGAGATTGCCAATCCAAAAATACCCACCACCTTTCGCGCAGAACTGCGTGATTATCAGGTTGCAGGCTTTAACTGGCTGGCAACACTCAGCCAATGGCAGGTAGGTGCCTGTCTGGCAGATGATATGGGACTCGGAAAGACAGTTCAGGCACTGGCAGCTATCCTGCTCAGGGCAGGAAACGGCCCCACCTTGGTAATCGCCCCGACTTCAGTACTGATGAACTGGACTGACGAGGCTGCTCGTTTTGCTCCAACGCTACAGGTGCTCTCCTTTGGACCCGGCAACCGACAAGAGATGCTTGATGGACTGCAGCCATTTGATCTGGTTGTCTCAAGCTATGGCCTGCTGCAATCTGAAGGTGAAAAACTGGCAGCGGTTCAGTGGCAAACCATCGTACTTGACGAAGCGCAAGCCATTAAAAACATGGCAACTAAACGTTCAAAATCAGCCATGAAACTTCAGGCCGAATTTCGTATTATTACTACGGGAACTCCCATTGAAAATCATCTGGGAGAACTCTGGAATCTCTTTCAATTTATCAACCCCGGTTTTCTCGGTTCCGCAGAGAGTTTCAGTCAAAAATTCGCTCTTCCCATTGAAAAACATCAGGATAGACAAGCAAGTGGACGCCTTAAAAAGCTGATCCAGCCCTTTATCCTGAGACGCCTCAAACAGGATGTTCTTCAGGAACTGCCACCACGAACTGAAGTGACTCTGCAGGTGGAAATGAGTCAGGACGAAACAGCCATGTATGAGGCGCAGCGTCGTCAATCCCTTGAAAAAATAGCGGATGCCGAAGAGTCTGGCTCCGGACCGCATATGCAGATTCTAGCCGAGATCACCCGACTCCGCCGTTTCTGCTGTAATCCGGAACTTGTGGTTCCTGGCTGTGGCCTGAGCAGCTCTAAGTTGAAGGTCTTCGGCGACACCGTAGCCGAACTCCTCGACAACGGACATAAGGCCCTTGTTTTTAGTCAGTTTGTCGGCCACCTTGAGATCCTCCGCAGCTATCTTGATTCACAGAAGATACATTACCAATACCTGGATGGCTCCACCCCTGTGAAAAAACGTCAGCAACGAATTCGGGCCTTTCAGTCTGGAGAGGGTGATCTGTTCCTGATCAGCTTAAAAGCAGGTGGCGCTGGTCTCAACCTTACTGCCGCAGATTATGTTATCCATATGGATCCCTGGTGGAACCCGGCAGTGGAAGATCAGGCCTCGGATCGCGCTCATCGTATTGGTCAAAAACGGCCGGTAACCGTGTACCGTCTGGTAGTAAAAGATAGTATTGAGGAAAAGATTATTGCTCTCCATGTGCACAAACGGGATTTGGCCAATAACCTACTGGAAGGGGCAGATATGTCAGGTAAAGTTTCCACCGGACAATTACTCGAACTGATAAAGGGTACAACTGTAGAAGGGGATCGGGAACTTATAGTTGATCAATAATCTGTTGCAAAGCTGACTGATTGAAGACGTATATATTTGCGCAAAATTCACAACGGACTTCCACTCCGTCAGGCTTTTCTTCTTTAAGCTGTATTAAATCTTTTTTATTCAGGGTTAATAATGCTTTTTGCATTTTATTCTGACTACAAGAACATTGATACTGGAGCGGTTGTGTGAAAAGGGTTCGGTGGGGAATTGAGCCAAATAGAATATCCAGCATATCTTGGGGTGTTTTGCCCTGCTGGATAAAGCGAGTAACCGAACCAAGCTGTTTAACGTTGTTTTCAAGGCTATTAATCAGGGCCTCATTAGCTGGAGGAAGGGACTGGACAAGGAAGCCTGCCGCGCATACAATTGTGCCGCTGGAGTCTACCTGGACGCCAACACCTATTGCCGAGGGGATTTGCTCCGATTCTGCTAAATAATAGGCGACATCTTCTCCAATCTCACTTGTATAAAGCTGAATGGTTCCTTCGTAATTTCGACTGG
>CAZDJE010000087.1:0-15502 GCA_964505715.1 uncultured Desulfocapsa sp.
TTATGAGTGATGAAGAAAAAAAAGTAACTATTGAAACCGGTGATGCCGGTAAAGGTAACACGGTGCTTTCGGAAACAGCAAACACTGAAGAACTTGAGGAACGCGCACTGTCTGTTTTTTCAAGTGATCGTAATGAAGATATCGTTGCCCTTGTATTTTGTCTTATTACCACCTTTCTGGTATTAGTCTTCACAAAATGGATGGTATAATATGAAAGAAGTTTCCTAGTTCCCCTTTCTTGAGCGATCAAGACGGCCCATAGAGGACTAACTCTTTTGTGCCGCCCCTGATCGCCCAAACCTGGGGCACCGAAGTCTACGCTTATCTGGTAAACTCTTTCGTATTACGGTACGGTATATTTAGTGAATACAATTCCTGATTACCAGTGAAACTCAGGTAACTGGACAATGGAACTGATGACATACAAAGCTTAGCTGTTTTTGTTCGGTCAACGTGTTATCTCTTCGCCGTGCAAAGTTGGCTGAGTTTCATACGTATCAGTATTTGTTTTGCCTTGGCTGGTGTAAACTGGCCAAGGTCTTTTTGCTTTTATAGAAGGTGTATTTTTATGTTTAATCATGTTTTGCTCTGTACCCATGGTAGCGATGGTGCCAAAAAGGCAGAAACTTTTGTTTTTGAAAAACTGGAAGCTAATCCCACGCTCAAGGTCACTGTACTGACGGTGCTTGACAAAGACTGGCGTGAGATGACTGGTGATGACTGGCTTAATTCAAACAAGACCCAAACCACTTTCCTTGACCACGTTGAAAACCAGATGAATGAAGAAATAGCAGAGGAATGGCAACGGATCAAAACAAGTCATCCGCTTGCTGAGCAGGTACAGTTTCTCCAAAAAACAGGGGGTATTGCAGAAACCATCACAAAAACGGCAAGAGAGCTTGCGTGTGACTTGATAGTTATCGGCCCCTGGTTCAAAAGCAAAAAATTCTCAATACACAGTACCAGATTAGGTCTGAAGGCTACGATAAAAAATAAGGATTTGCATCCACTCCTGCCATGTCCTCTTCTCATAGCTCCGTAGATATGGCTCATTCCGTCGTTACAGAAGAGATAGATTTGGGACTGGGGGCATTACCGGCATCCTTTGATCTGCAATCTCTTTTTCCGGATGACAGGCTCCTGCGCTTTCATCCCAACTGGTTCATCTCTGATTTCCAGCAATCCGGACCATCCTTCACAACATCACTAAAAGATTATGTGACAGAAGAAGAATTTCCCCTATCAGGAAGTTTTCTTTTTAACAGAACCGATGACGAACTGTTACATATTCAATTAACAGAAACCATACATATAGAGATTTCCTTTCTGAACCGTGACAACAGGTTAAAGGTTCAGATTTCCTCAAAGGATGGAGAGATCGACCCCAACGATCCGCTCCTGCTCTGGATACGGGCAATCAAAGAGTATATTCGTATCTATTTAAAGCGTACACCTCTCACCCTGTTTTTTCGTGTATTCATGAATAAGATGATCCTGAAAATGGATCCATCTCAACGCAAGATTTGTTTGATGATGGCCAAGATTACAGCTGTCGAACTGCTGGTCATTCTCCTGATTGTGATTGCCTATGTCTTCCTTGTCTTTTGAGGGTGACGTCATAATCCTGTTGAATTAAGGTTCAGTGAGCCCACTGCTGTAAAACTAGTCCAAAAATGGAGGGTTCCAACATGGCTTTCCCAGAAGTCGGTGATACTCTAGATATTTTTGTCCTCTCTGCAAAGCTCCACGATGGTGCACTGGCCACCCTTTTCCTGGCTGAAGATCAGCTTTCCCGTGAAGAAGTCGTCCTAAAAATACCCTGCGGGGATATCCTTAATCAGCCCATCATTCTTTACCACTATCAGAACGAAGAAAGAATAAGCCGACTGCTTGATCATCCTGGAATCGTCCGCTTTATACACAGGGAAAGAAGCCGGCAGTACATCATCATGGAGAAAGTATCCGGACAGGATCTTCGGGCAAAAGTGGGCCGGAATCGTAGCCTCGAACTGCCCGATGCTTTAGCTCTGATGAACAGCCTCTGTGAGGTGGTGGGCTATCTGCATAAACAGTCCATAGTTCATCTGGATCTCAAGCCTGAAAATATAATGTGTCTTGAGGGGGCTAGGATTAAACTGATTGATTTTGGTCTGGCCAGTTGTCGATCTCTTCCGGACCTTCTTGCCCTTGATCTACAAAATCCCCAAGGAACTCCCTGGTACATTGCTCCCGAACAACTCCTTGGCGAGCGAACGGACTTGCGATGTGACATCTATTCCATGGGGATGTTATTTTACGAAATGCTCACCGGACAGCTGCCGTGGCCGAGATCCAGCAAAGTTCGGGTGGCCCGTCGTCGTCTCCGCCATGATCCTACTCCGCCACGCTTTTATAATCCGGATATCCCCCCGCAGATTCAGACAATCATCCTCCGTGCCATTTCACGCCACGCCGAAGATCGTTATCCTTCCATTGTAGAGATGCAAAATGATCTGAAATGCTGGCAACAGCTTCCAATCACAACAGAAGGCAGGAGTATCAAACGACCATCCATCTGGCAGCATCTTTTTCCAGGAAAAACCGTACAAAAAAGCAGTACAATAGCTGAGGAAAAAACCAACCTGTCACAAGGCAAGCCTCAGATTATTGGCGCTCTAATTGATTCTTCCACCCGAAACGACATGTTAACTGAAGTGCGGGAGCAGGCACTTATCAAGTCCGGAGAAGTCACTCTGATTCACGTTATTGAGGAAGAGAGTGATTGCCATACCACACGTTACAGCGCGACCGTTGAAGGGGAACAATTGATGGCATGGCTTGACCAGAGTGTTCAGAATTTGCGCCGTTTCAGCATAGATCCAGGCATTCGCCTTATTCGTGGAGAAGTTATCGATGTCCTCGATAGTGTGTGCAAGGATCTGGGGGCGGAATTACTGGTACTTGGAGTATCCCGAAAAAAAAAGAGTCTGTTGCGCGGCGCTTCAGTGCAGCATCGCCTTGAAAAGAAAAAAGGATGTCACTGGCAGATTGTGGTTGCAGCAGAGGAGGAATTTTCACCGGAAACTGACTTAAAAGATCTACAGCCGGGACAATTGACAGAACAGCAAGTGCTTGCCTCTGATATTTTTCTGGTTGATCTCTGGTTCGAGCATCTTCATTATCATACGGATTTCATCTATCAATTACTCCTTTATCCCGAACAGGATAAAGATCTCAGCAATGTTCATTGCAGATTTAGCCAGTTCCTTCTCTCGCTTAAATCATCGCAAAACTGGCAACAACTGGTGGAAATTCTTGAACCAATCCACCTGCAATTCAACGCAATTACAGCCAGGATGGCAGACCTAGCCCCCCATGATCATTCCGGCCTGCAGGATATCTATACTCGTGAATCCTTACCCCTCTCCTGTGAATTTAAGAAAAAGCTGGGTCATATATCCTGTTTGCTTCACGCGCATCTTGATAAAAAACTCCCATCGGTTCCTTTTCTGGCAGATAAGGTTTGTCCTGTCACTCAACCGGATCTTGCCTCTTACGGCCCCGTACTCGGTGCCTTGACCTTGGATCAGGATCTCTGTGTACTCATTCAGCGGAGTCTGGCGAATAGGAGCCAGACGCAATGAAATCTCTCAAGGAGCACGACACTCAATGCGCTTAATGATCTTCTCAGATATTCATGGCAATCTTGAGGCATTGCAAAGTGTATTGGACGATGCAGCAGGAAGGAATGTCCATCGAAGCATCTGTCTGGGTGATCTGGTGGGATATGGGCCGTACCCGAATGAATGTATAGAAATTGTACGCAACATAAAGAACTGCCGCTGTCTAGCCGGCAACCACGACGTGGCGGCTTTGTGGGAGACATCTCCTTACGGCATGTCAAAAGCAGCAAAAGAGGCCATTCTCTGGACAATAGATCAGCTGTCTCCTGAGAATAAAACCTATTTGACTTCACTACCAGACCGACTTGACCTTGACCTCATGACCTTTGTCCACGCTAATCCATACAATCCCAAAGGCTGGCGCTATGTAATGGACCGAAAATATGCGTTGCGCAGTTTTGCCGCCACCCGGTCCCGGTTTATCTTTATCGGGCATAGTCATCGCCCCCTTGTTATCAGCAAAAAGCACTGGTTAGCGGTGAACATTAAAACCATAAGAGGCGACACCCAATGTTTCGTAGACGATACTAAACGTCGCATTGTAAATTGCGGAAGTGTTGGCCAGCCAAGAGATGACGACCCGCGTGCCGGTTATCTTATTTATGATACCAAAAAGCAGACACTCTACTTTCACAGAGTTGAATATGATGTGCAAAAAACAGCGCAAGCCATTCGAGATGTAAACCTCCCTGCCGTACTTGGACGAAGAATAGTAAAAGGAATATGATCATGAGGCAACAGCAATGACAATCAAACGCCATGGAAACAGCTCTACCACCAATCTCAAACAGCGTTTTTTCCTCTGGTCTTCCCTGATCCTGATCAGTGGTGGATTACTGCTGTCACTCGTTTCATTCTGGAATACCCGCAGGCTGCTTATGGCTGAGGCCATGGACAAATCGGAAGTATTACTCCAGGAAGTTGAAGCCATCAGATCCTACGTAAAAAAAGAGCTGCGCCCCAAAATGGTAGCGTTGCACGGCAGTGATACGTTTATCATCGAAGCCATGTCCACCACCTATATAAGCACCGCTATAATGGATACTTTTTCCAAATCCATGCCCAATTACATCTATCGCAGGGCCTCTTTTAATCCTCTTAACCCTGATAACCATGCTGACCCTTTTGAAGAAGAAATGCTGGACTGGTTCGAGGAAGATACCTCAAGAACTTTCTGGCAGGGAGTCGTTAGAAAGAATGGTGAATCCTATTTTATTTCCATGGTCCCCGACTATTTCACAAGTCCCTGCCTGCGCTGTCATGGCAAAGCGGAAGATGCACCACAATCCCTCATTGATCGTTATGGGGATACCAGCGGATTCCGTTTTCATTCTGGAGATCTTGCAGGAATTAATTCAGTGGCAATTCCTGTCTCAGCGTCCATCCGAGCCGCCTGGCAGGGAAGTCTTGTTCTCTTTCTGATCACTGTTCCGGCAAGCATCCTGCTACTGTGGCTGTTGAATGTACTTTTCCAACGTCTTGTTATAGAACGGCTCGGTGCAATGCTTTCACTAATACAAGAAAAGAAAAAAGCAACAGACACCAAGCCGCCGGGTGATGAACTTGATGCATTACGAGCCTCCCTTGGTTCCCTACAGCAATACGTACATTCCGCCCGCAAGGGATCGTCGCTGCAACCGAATTTCATCAATGGATATGTGGCGGGTACCCCAATCACTGCAGGAGCCATGTCCTGGATCTACAGTGGGTACACAACAACTGAAGACAGGGAAGATGTGGCCATTAAAATTGGCTTTGATGAAGCATTGCAGAATCCTCTCTACAGGGCATGTTTTGAAACAGAACTGCAGCTATTTGAAACCCTGTCCCACCCCTGTTTACCCAACTTCAGGGAACGAATTGGCGATGTCGTTATTCTAGACGCAATTCAGGGAAAATCGCTATTCTCTCACATGAGCAAAGGCCCATTAAAAGATCATCTTGTCCAAAGCATCTTCTCGCAGCTCTGTGATCTTGTTGCCCATATGCATGCAACGGGCGTTGTTCACCATGATTTACGCCCGCAGATTCTTCATTTTACGGAGAATCAAAAACTCACACTCCTTGATATGGGACTTGCAAGTAATGACCAGCAACCAGATCCCATTGCCGCAGCAGGCCTGGGGCCTCAGGGAGATTTTATGTATATGGCTCCTGAACAGATTCAGGGCAAACGCGGCGATCCCCGCAGTGATATTTATACAATCGGTGTACTTCTTTACCTGGCAAACAGCGGCAGACTTCCCTTCTCCCAAAAACAGCGTTCAAGACAGGACTGGGTCCAACATAAGACAAAGTTTTCCATTCAAAAAGAACTACAGGACACAATTTCTCCTGACATGAAAGCGATCATCCTCAAAGCCCTCTCCACTGCTCCTGAAAAACGATACCAGTGGGTTGAGGATCTTCGGGAGGATTTAGATAAAGTGGTCGGGATTATAAAGAGTTGAACCTATCCACCACTATTAGTAGTATGAATCAAATTTCTTTCGTAGGAGGTCGCCCCTGCGGGCGAAAAATGAAAGAACCATTAGTATTTATCGCCCGCAGGGGCAGGCTCCTACACGCGGTACCAGCAAAAGCTGAGCTTCGGTGGTAATTTGGTTGCGTTTTGAACACTACAAAAATAATTTACGGATAAACCAATGGATAAGATCATTATGTTTCTGGCCACAGGATTCTACAGTGGCAATCTCCCAAAAGCTCCAGGCACCTGGGGATCACTCGCTGCTCTTGTACCATGGTTTTTTATGCGTAATCTACCCCTTCCAAGCTACCTGGGGATGGTGGGTATCATTTTTGTGATTGGCTGTATTCTTGCGGGATCAGCGGAGAAAATACTTGATCAGGCCGATGCTGGCCCCATTGTTATCGATGAGTTTGTCGGTATGTTTATTACCCTTATTGCTGTCCCAAATCACCTTGCAGCATGGATTCTGGGTTTTCTTCTCTTCCGCCTCTTTGATATACTCAAACCCTTCCCATGCTCCTGGTTTGACCAGCATATCCATGGTGGTTTTGGAATTATGTTCGATGATGTTGTTGCAGGCTTGTATGCTCTTATCAGCCTGCAGATTCTGTGGATGCTTGGGAGCAAACTCAGCGGCTGACAAGAGCTTATCAACAGTTTACTCAGCTTTCTGATACATCTGGCAGCCGGACTGGGTAAATTCCTTCGCCTTCTCCTTCATACCTGCATCCATTGCACCTTCTTCTCCACCCTCCAGAGATTTTGCATAGGCCCGTACTTCGTGGGAAATTTTCATGGAACAGAATTTGGGTCCGCACATAGAACAAAAGTGGGCCACCTTTGCATTGGAATGGGGCAGGGTTTTATCATGGAACTCCACGGCCTTTTCAGGATCAAGTGAGAGATTGAAATGATCCTGCCAGCGAAACTCAAAACGTGCCCGCGACAATGCATTATCACGATACTGTACTCCAGGATGCCCCTTGGCAAGATCTGCAGCATGAGCCGCAAGCTTAAAGGTAACCACGCCCTCACGAACATCTTCACGATTAGGCAAACCAAGGTGCTCTTTAGGAGTCACATAGCAGAGCATTGCTGTTCCGTACCAGCCAATCATAGCAGCGCCGATGGCACTGGTAATATGATCATATCCGGGTGCGATATCGGTAACCAGAGGTCCAAGAGTATAGAAAGGTGCTTCACCACAGGCCACAAGCTGTCTCTCCATATTCTCTTTAATCATATGCATGGGCACATGTCCCGGACCTTCAATAAAGGTCTGCACATCATGCTTCCAGGCAATATCTGTCAGTTCACCCAATGTATCCAATTCACTAAACTGAGCCTTATCGTTGGCGTCTTGAAGACAGCCTGGACGAAGGCCATCACCAAGTGAAAACCCGACGTCATACTGTTTCAGCAGCTCACAGGTCTCTTCAAAATGAGTGTAGAGAAAACTTTCCTGGTGATGTGCCAGACACCATTTGGCCATAATACTGCCGCCACGACTCACTATTCCAGTGGTCCGTTTTGCCGTCATGGGCACATGATGAAGTCTCAAACCCGCGTGGATAGTAAAATAGCTGACCCCCTGTTCACATTGCTCAACAAGAGTATCTTTAAAGATCTCCCAGGTCAGCTCTTCAGCCTTGCCATCAACCTTCTCCAGGGCCTGGTAAATCGGTACCGTACCGATAGGGACAGGAGAGTTACGTAAAATCCACTCTCTGGTTTCATGGATATTTTTTCCAGTGGAGAGATCCATAACCGTGTCGGCACCCCAGCGGGTAGCCCAGACCATTTTTTCAACCTCTTCCTCAATCGATGAGGTGATCGCAGAGTTCCCGATATTTGCATTGATCTTTACCAGGAAATTCCGACCGATAATCATAGGCTCAGCTTCGGGATGATTGATACTGCAGGGGAGGACTGCCCTTCTAGCCGCAATTTCATCACGCACAAATTCAGGTGTTATATGGGTCGTTGGTGTATTGGCGCCAAAACTCTCGCCGGGATGTTGAGATAACTCTTCCTGCAACTCATCAATACGTTGATTTTCACGAATGGCAACATACTCCATTTCAGCTGTTATTATTCCCTGACGTGCATAATGGAGTTGGGAGACATTCTTTCCGGCTTTTGCTCTAAGGGGTTTTTTCACCTCCTGAAAACGAAGATGATCCAGATCGGAATCATACAAACGTTCCTTTCCAAAGGTGGAACTCAAGTCATCCAACTGTTCCACATCGCCACGCTCCATAATCCATTTTTGACGAAGTCTCGGGAGCCCTTTACGTACATCAAGTTTTATATTGGGATCGGAATAGGGGCCACTGGTGTCATACACCGTGACCACCGAACCGCACCCGCCTGGCCCTTTAATAGCAGCATCTTCAACACTGATCTCCCGCATAGCCACCTGAATGTCATGGCGTTTTCCAGGAACATAGATTTTTTTTGAGTTGGCAAATGGTTTTCGGGTAATTGAGTCTGAGCTGGGAAGTTTTTCTGTATTTTCCATGAAGGTCCTCTTTTATGACAAAATGAATCAACAACTACAAATATGCAGTGTTAAACAATCATCAATTTTGATAAAAAAGGGAAAAGTGTGCTGAACTGAGCACAGAAGGATTTTGTATCCGATCTGGATGGATGGTGTAACGTCTCATATGAACGTGGTGCCCCCAGAAGAACTTCCTTCAATATGGACAACGGAACAGATAAAGAGTGTTTACCAATCCATTACCAACTTTCCCTACAACTTTATTACAAAGTATCAGGTTCAAGGGGTTTACTCTCAGCCAATATTTTCGGCACCCCCAAGTCTTAGTAATAGCGTACTACCACATATTCAAACTTCCCACAAGTTATGGAAATGATGTACAGGCCCATGGCCCGTACCAAGCTTTATATCAGTACCGCCCTGCAGTGCTCCGTCGATATACTGTTTAGCCTTCAAAGTAGCATCAGACAGCGCTACTCCTTTGGCCAGAAAGGCTGCAATGGCAGAAGAAAGAGTACACCCGGTACCATGACTGTTAGGAGTCACAACTCTGGGGCTTTCAAGCTCCCTCATTTCCTCATTGGAGCTATCGTAGAAGAAATCCACACTGACGGAACCTGCAAGTGCGCCTCCTTTCAGAAATACCCGATCACAACCAAGAGAAGCCAGATCCCGGCAGGCATCACTCATCTGTGAACGCTCCGTAATCTCTCTGCCAAGCAGTATCGAAGCCTCCGCAAGATTAGGCGTAATAACAGCAGCCATGGGAAAAAGGTTTTCTTTCAGGGCCAGGACGGCATCATCTTGCAGGAGTTTATCACCATTTCTGGTCACCATTACTGGATCAAGAACGATGGTTTCACACTCATATTGTCGTAGACATCGAGCTACGGTCCTGATGACCTCCGGAGAATGAAGCATTCCGATCTTCACGGCATCCGCGCCGATATCGGTCATCACCGCATCCATCTGCAGAGCAATAAAGTCTGGCGGAACCGCTTGAATCCCCGTCACACTCACTGTATTCTGGGCAGTCAATGCGGTTATCACCGTCATGCCATAACAGCCAAGAGCTGAAAAGGTTTTCAAATCAGCCTGAATCCCTGCGCCACCGCCACTGTCTGATCCAGCAATAGTTAATGCCCTATGATACTGTTTCATAGTTGTGCTCTTCTACCAGTGATGGATCAAAGCTGCAGCCTTGACCGGCTTTTCAATCAGGCCATGCTCAAGCGAAAAATCGGCAAAACGCTGCCAGGACTCGACATTCGAACCACCGGGAGCGGCATAGAATGGGAGTGTCAGATGAAAGGCATCGGTTTCAACCCTAGGATCAGCCTCGGGCAGAGCCAAAAGATATATTTTCAACGCCTCCTCGGGATGCTCATGCATAAACACTGTTGCTGCTTCCACTGCCTGGATAAAGCTTTTAATACTCTCTTCCTTCTTTGCCAGAGTCTTCGCTCCACAGACAAAAATCAACTCTTCATAATCAGGGATTCCATACTTCTCGAGCTCAAAGTAATCAGCCTTCAGGTTTTGGTGAGCCATGGTCACGGTTTCATAGGTCTTAAATGGCCCCATCACCGCATCCACCTTACCGGCAACTAACGCAGGAACAATGGTAAAGCCCACATTGATCGCCTCATAATTTTCCACCCCGTTGATGGACATAAAAGCCTTAAGCATAACGTCCATAAGCCCAGGAACCGTGTACCCAATCTTCTTTCCTTCCAAATCCTTGGGCGTTTTTATTTTCTCATTTTCAAGAAAAAGAAGCGTGGTAAGAGGATGCTCCACCAGCCTGCCCACAACTTTAAGATCAAGTCCAGCTGATGCTGCAATAATTGTCTGAGGTTCATAGGAAACAGCCAGATCCATAGTTCCGGAAGCGGCAAGTTTTAAACCGTCCGCCGTCTCCGAGGGTGAAATAATCTCAACCTCTAAGCCCTTTTCCTTAAACAAGCCTCTCTCTTGCGCGACATAGATGGGCAAATGGTCAATATTGGGAAACCAGTCCAGCATCAAGCTTATTTTTTCAGCCGAGGCCGAACCTGCGCAAAAAAGAAATGCGCCGACAACGATAATTGCAGATAATTGTTTTTTCATAAGTCGAGTTCCTACTGTGTTATTGAATAGTTACGATTATTCTTCCAATGAATACTCTTTTTTTCCAACCAGCCCACCCCATACCAAAGAAGCAGCCCCATAAGAGACAACCACAGAATGACAGCAAAGACCAGATCTACCTTTAAGCGGGCATTGGCCTGGATCATCAAAAACCCCAGGCCCCTTTGAGCGCCGACCCATTCACCAATTACAGCCCCAATGGTAGCCACCGTCACACCAACACGAAGGCCGGCAAAGAAATGAGGCAGAGCCCATGGCCAGTAAAGTAGGCGCATGGTCTGCCAAAACCCTGCCCCCATCAGACGGAACAGGACCCGAAATTCACGATCACATCCTTTAAACCCTTCAAGCAGACTGACAACGATTGGGAAAAAAATTATTAGCGCCGCCATAAAGATCTTTCCGGCAATCCCATATCCCAGCCATACCACGAGTAATGGAGCCAGAGCAAATACCGGTATTGCCTGGGAGGCCACAAGAAAAGGAGAGAGTGCTTTTTCCAGCCAGGGCCAGGCAAACATTCCGATAGCCAGAGGGACAGCCACGGCCAGCGCCAGACCTATTCCACAAATTATTTCAAGTCCGGTGGTGAGTGCATGGGGTAAAATCAACGGAGCCTGCAGCACTGCAGTGCTTGCGATAATCGAGGGCGGCGGCAGGATAAAAATCGGAATCTCAAAAACCCTGCAGGCTGCTTCCCATACGCTAAAAAGCACAATCAGCAGGCTAACAGCCAAGAGGTTAGCACGGAACATGTTCAATATCCCCCTCAAGTTTCTGCATAATCATAGCCTTTATAGCCAGCAGTTCTGGGCTATCAAATCGCCTGGGTTTTTCACCATGCAACTCAATTTTTTCGACGACCCTCATGGGCTTTGCGCTCAGTAGGTACAGATCATCGGCCAGCAGCAAGGCTTCATCCACATCGTGTGTAATCATAAGCAGTGTTCTGTCAAACTCACTCTGCAACAGAAGCAGCAGGGACTGAAGACTCTTTCGAGTAATCGCATCGAGCGCCGAGAGTGGTTCATCAAGCAAGACCAGTTCCCGGTTAAACATCAATGTTCGGACAAGAGCACAGCGTTGGCGCATCCCTCCGGACACTTGGTGTGGAAGATGCTGTTCGTAGCCAGCCAGACCCAGCCGTGAAAACAGTTCTATGGCCCGTGGTTTTGCCTTTTCCATATCCTCCCCACCCGTTTTAGCCGGTAACAGGCTATTATCGAGCAGTGAAAACCAGGGCAGCAACAAATCCTTCTGATGCATATAGGCCGCCAGATCTCCAAGGTGAGCGACATCGGTGTCCTGCCAACGTATCTGCCCCGTATCGGCGCTAGTAACTCCGGTAAGTACATCGAACAGAGTGGATTTACCACAACCAGAGGGGCCAATCAGCACAGCAAAACGATTCCTGGCCACTGTCAGATTCAATTCGGAAAAGATTGACTGCTGGTCAAATTCCTTGCTTAGCCCTGAGACAGAAAACATCATCTGCGCGTCTCAACTACGACTGGTGAACAGGAGATAAACCAGTATAAGTGCCCTGTGTAAACATTAGCCATTTGAGTGTATAGAAAAAGAAGGTATTAAAAAAAGAGTATCAGACATCCCGCAAGCGAACAGTAGACCGCAAAAACATAGAGGGAATGTTTACTGAGATAGGCAATCAGCCAGCGAATGGCCAGATATCCTGAAACCAGAGCAGCAAGAAAACCAACTAAAAGGGGGAGTAGAAAACCATCGATGCTCTGCAAAGCAAAAAGATCCTTAAATGCAAGTACTCCAGCACCAAGCATAACAGGTACCGACATCAAGAATGAAAATCTGGCAGCGGAGGAACGATCAAGATTTTTAGTCATACCACCAGCGATCGTTGCGCCCGAACGGGAGACCCCGGGAAGCAGGGCAATCACTTGGGAACAACCAATCCAGAGGGCATCAAGCCAGGTAATTTCTTTGGTGCTGCGGTTTCGTTTTCCCGCAAGTTCTGCAACAATTAAAAGGACTGCGGTAAGAAGAAGGAAAAATCCGGTAATTTTAGGATTGGAAAAGGCTGAGGCAATCGCATCCTTAAAGAGAAGGCCAACAATAACAGCAGGTATGGTTGCCAGGATCAGATACCAGCCCATACGTGAATTTTCCGTTGCAAAGGGCTTGCCCTTGCGCAGGGTGCTGATAAACTCTCTGGCAATATCAGTGAGATCTTTACGGTAGTAGATAAAGACCGCAAAAAGAGTCCCCCACTGCACCAAAACATCAAAGATAAACGCTCGGGAATGATCAAATTCCCACCCTAAGAGATGAGGAACAAGTACCAGGTGCCCGGAACTGGAAACGGGAATAAATTCTGTTAATCCCTGAACGACACCAAGGATTAACGCCTGCACTATGGTCATTATCGTTTCTCCTGTGAAACTTAGTGCAACGAGACACACTGCCTCTCAATTGCACTGGGAAAGGTATTGTTAGTATAAAAAATCCCGATTCACATCGACTAAGAAGTCAACAGGAATCGGGAGACTGCATCATACGATCTATCTGGAAAATGGATAAGAAGAATGATGAAGACTGTTCTTCAAACTACTATTATGTTCTGAAAATACGCCAGAATACCGTTCGTGTCAATAGGCCACGGAGCAGGACTTCGCCCATTGTATCCCAACCATACCGATAGCTGAGGTGACCATGGTTTTTCATAGCCAAACAGCTGCAAAGTATGATGCTATCAGGAACACACGTATATCTTCAATTTGAACGCTGATAGCCTGAACTTATTCTAAACCCAATTTTTTTATTTTCCGCCAGAGAGACACGCGATCAATACCAAGGGCTTTAGCGGCTTCAGTCTTATTAAATCCAGTCTCTTCGAGAATCCATGTAATATATGATTTTTCCACCTCTTCCATGCTTGCGTATTTACCTGCACTTTTTCTAAACGTCTGGATATCCAGACTGCGAAGATCATCAGGTATCTGGGCAAGTCCCAAAATGGGTCCACCAGCAAGGGCAACCCCTCGTTCGACAATATTCTCAAGCTCACGAACATTTCCCGGGAAATCATAGCCCTGCAGAGTGTCAAGCACATCCTGGCTAACCTCAGTAACCTCTTTTTTCATTGAAATATTATACTTATCTAAAAAAAATTGAACAAGAAGTGGGATATCATCCTTTCGTTCGGAAAGAGGTGGAATTTTTAAAGAGACAACATTTATCCGGTAAAAAAGATCCTGCCGAAACCTCCCCACCTTGACCTCCTTCTCAAGATCCCTATTCGTCGCTGCAACAAATCTGACATCCACTTTAACAGGCGTAGTTCCACCAAGTGGCATCACTTCCTGCTCCTGCAAAACCCTTAAGAATTTGACCTGCATGGATATGGACATTTCCGATATTTCGTCAAGAAAGAGCGTACCGCCATTTGCCATTTCCACCAAGCCCTTCTTGTCCTGGTCTGCACCGGTAAACGCCCCTTTGGTATGACCAAAAAGTTCATTGGTCAATAACTCTTCACTGAAGGCTCCGCAGTTTATCGACAGCATGATTTTTTCATGACGTGGACTGGAGGTATGGATATACTTTGCCAGGAGTTCTTTTCCCGTGCCGGATTCGCCACATATCACTACATTAGTATCAGTATTGGCAATCTGTTTTGCCATATCAAGGAGACCATTCATTGCCCGATTATGGGTGACGATCTGTAGTTGTGGGTTGCTGGCATTAACCTTTTTTCTTAACTGTTCAACTTCATGAATCAGCTGGAACTTTTGGGTCGCCTCATGGACGACTTTGCGAACCTCGTCCAATTTAAAAGGCTTAGTTATGTACTGGTATGCTCCCGCCTTTAACGATTCAACCGCAGTATGAACAGAGGAAAACCCGGTGATCATAACAACCTCAGTTAATGGATATACGGCCTTAACCTTTTTTAAAACCTGCATCCCATCAACCTGGGGCATCTTCAAATCGGTAAGGACAAGAGCAAACTCCTGCTTCCCTAAACAGGCCAGTGCCTGTTTACCACTTTTGGCAGCCGTAACCCCGTACCCCTCTTTCTTTAAGACATAGCACAGATTCTTTAAGGCTACAGCCTCATCGTCAACAACTAAAATTTCAAAATCTGTCATCAAGAGACCTCCGCCCCAGGAAGCCTGATAATAAAAGCGGCTCCCCTCTCCGTACTTTCAATGCTGATACTGCCACCATGCTGAACAATAATATCATGGACTATAAAAAGACCAAGACCGGAGCCTTGACCTGTGTCTTTAGTCGTGAAAAATGGATCAAAAATTTTCTTTTGCACCTGCCTGGGAACTCCGGGACCGTTATCACTTATGATTATTTTCAATTCAGTCTGATGTTGCCAGGCCCGAATTCGGATTATTCCTCCACCAGCTAGTACATCGAAACTGTTTTTTAAGAGATTGATGAAAACCTGTTGGATTTTTTGTTTATCCGCAAAAATAACAATATCATCTGAAATTGCCAGTTGAATATCAACATCTTTAGCGGGTTGCCCCCGAAGTAATAGGAGTACTTCCTGGCATAGGGACTTCAAGGGATATGAGTCTCTATGGAATTTATCTTCTCGGGCCAAAGGCAACAGAGTGTCCAGGAGGGCAGAGGCCCGGTTGGTTTCACTACTTATCTGCACAGCTAACTCTTTGGCATATTCCTCGTCTCTATCCTCATCTCCTTCAAGTTCCTCAATCAAAATTTGCGCAGAACTGGATATATTTG
>CAZDJE010000088.1:0-15369 GCA_964505715.1 uncultured Desulfocapsa sp.
AAATAGTCAGACCACCACTGCATCATCTTCTTTCGTTCAGGTAAGCGCATGCTGCGATCGTAGACGGCACTGACTGCATCCTTGCGAGCATGAGCAAGCTGGAGTTCTATGATTTCATGATTCCAATTGTTTTCATGCAAAAGGGTACTTGCCATGGATCTGAAACCATGCGGGGTCATCTCTTCTTTCGTGAAACCCATCCTTCGCAGCGCTCCCAGTACTGTATTGTTGCTCATGGGCCTGTCGCCTGTGCGTAAGCTTGGAAAAACATACCTTCCATCACCGGTAAGCAGATGGATCTCTTGCAGTACCAGAATAGCCTGATCACTGAGCGGTACTGTATGCTCTCGCTTCATCTTCATTTTCTCAGCAGGAATCAGCCACACCTGCTTCATGAAATTGATATCTGACCATTCAGCATGGCGCAGTTCACCCGGTCGAACAAAGGTCAATGCCGATAGTTGTAGAGCGCATCTGGTGATTATGTCTCCCTGGTAGCCCGATACAGACCTCATCAGCGCACCAGCGCACGCAGGATCGGTTATTGCCGCCATTCGTTTTGACTTGTGTGTTTTGAGAGCGCCACGCAGAGAAACTGTAGGGTCTTGATCACAGAGGCCAGAGGCTATGGCATATCGAAAGACCTGCGAACAAATAGTTTTACATCGGTGTGCTGTTTCTATAGCTCCTCTGTTTTCTATACGACGAAGTAAGCGAAGCACTTCAGGAGCATTGACTTCAATAATCGGGCGTTTCTTGATATATGGAAGAATATCCCGGTTAAGACGGCTGCGAACTGTTTTTTTATGACCATCAGTCCATTGATCCTGCTTGAAGAACCATTCTTCGGCAATGCTTCCGAATGTATTCCCTGCGCTTACAGTATCAATATGCTTTTTCTCCTGACGATACAGTACCGGATCAATGCCGCTCTTTATTAATTTCTTAGCCGACATACGCTGTTCGCGGGCATCCGCCAGTGAAACTTGAGGGTAGATGCCAATTGCAAAAGTCTTACGGTTGCCGTGAATACTGTAGTCAAGCCTCCAATACTTCTTCCCTGAAGGTTTGATGAGCAGATACATTCCAGCACCATCAGTGAGTCTGTATTGTTTTGATTTGGGCTTTGCGTGCTTTACAGCCGTATCTGTGAGTGGCATTTACAGTACCTCTTGTTGAGTATCGGGTAGATACTGTAAGAAATACTGCAAAAAACACAGTATGTCAACGGTACTTAACGATGTGTAGCGGGTAAGGGATAGGCACAAAAAAGCCCGTTAAACCTTTCTGTAGCTGGCTTAACGGGCTTTAACGGTGTAAAACTTGGCGGAGAAGGAGGGATTCGAACCCTCGGTGGAGTATAACCCCCACATTCGCTTAGCAGGCGAACACCATCGGCCTCTCGGTCACCTCTCCAAATCTGGCGGAGGAAGTAGGATTCGAACCCACGGTACTTTCGTACAACGGTTTTCAAGACCGCCGCCTTAAACCACTCGGCCATTCCTCCAGTGGATTTCTTTTACCATTTGAAAAACATTGTGTCAATATCTTGCGTGTCAATGAAAAATTGATGGGTGAATACTTTGGAAAAGTAGGGACAAAACACAAATCAGTAAACAATTAACTGTTACCATGTGACATATTTGTAAAAAAGATGTAATAGGGGTATTATTCAATTATTTTGACAGCATGACGGCTACGAAGCGCTAAGCACCCTCCTAAAAAACTAGGTACGGTACCCTTCCTAACACTAATTACTCGAACCAAACAGTAACATACATGAGCAAACCAAAAGATATCTCATCAAAACTCGAAGATTTGACTTGCCTCTACGAGATAACAAAAAGCCTTGCATCTTCAACCGATCTAAATGTGTGCCTAAGCGATACCATGCACACTATCGACAAAATGAAACAGATGGAAAATGGTACAGTTACCATTATCAACCCGGTAACCGGAAAACTCGAGATAGAGGTAGCGCACGGTATCAATGCAGCCGGAAGAAAGCGTGGAAAGTACCAAATAGGTGAGGGAATTACAGGAAAGGTTGTGGCATCGGGTGAACCAATAATTGTTCCGCACATAGCTGAGGAGCCTTTATTTTTAAATAAGACAAAAGCGAGAAATGATTTGCAGGATAAAAAAAGATCATTTCTATGCGTCCCTATCAGAAACGGCAAGCAGGTTATAGGTGCTCTTTCAGTGGATCGCATTTATGTAGAAGGATTAACGAAACAAGCCGACGACGATCTTCGTTTCCTGACCATTTTAAGTTCATTAATTGCACAGACTACTAGAAGAATACAAACGGTTAATCAGGAGCAGCAGGATTTAATCTTTGAAAATATGAAGTTGAGGCGAGAACTATCAGAAAAAAATAAAATTAATGATATTCAGGGCAATTCAAGCCGGATGCAAGAAGTGTATGAAATGATACACAGGGTCGTTGACTCCACTGCCACGGTTCTTTTACGAGGTGAATCTGGAACAGGAAAAACGCTCGTGGCCAAAGCTCTTCATTATAATTCGAAAAGAAATAAAAAACCTTTTGTAGTAGTTAACTGTTCCTCCCTGCCTGAAACATTGCTTGAAAGCGAACTTTTCGGACATGAAAAGGGCGCATTCACAGGGGCAACAGATAGAAAAATGGGTAGATTTGAGCAGGCAGAAGGGGGAACGCTCTTTCTTGATGAAATTGGAGAGATTAGCCATGCCGTCCAAGTGAAGTTGCTTAACGTTGTTCAGGAGAAAGTCTTTCAACGACTAGGATCCGGGAAATCGATAAAATGTGATGTCAGATTGGTGGCGGCAACGAACAGGGATTTAGAAACAGCTGTGAAGGATAAAAGTTTTAGAGAAGATTTATACTATCGACTCAATGTTTTCCCAGTGTATATGCCAGCTCTTCGGGAGAGAAGGACTGATATTCTTCTTCTAGCGGAATACTTTCTCGCGAAGTTTGCAAAGGAAAACAATACTCTAATCAATCGTATCTCTACACCTGCAATCGATATGCTGATTCAGTATCACTGGCCTGGTAATGTCAGGGAATTGCAAAATTGCATGGAACGAGCCGTATTGATTTGTGACGGAGACACTATTAAAGGTGTGCACCTACCTCCAACGCTTCAAACCTCAGATTCACTTTCAACAGGTAAAAATCCATTATCTTTGTCAGCATCAGTGGAAAATTTTGAAAAAGATATTATCATTGAAGGATTAAAAAACAATCGCGGTAATCAGACCAAGACGGCAAAATATCTGGATACAAGCCTGCGTATAATTAATTATAAAATCCATCAATACAACATCGATCCAAAGAAATTTAAGGTCACAGTATAATGAAACTACTTCTTCACGTCTGCTGTGCACCATGCACAACGTATACCCTCGATAAACTGCGCGAAAAAGATATCGATGTGACGGGATATTTTTTTAATCCAAACATTCATCCATATAGAGAGTTTCGAAAGCGCCTAGCCACACTTCGTGACTTTTCCACTAAGAAAAATTTTAAAATCACCCTGGAAACAGAATACGGCTTAACTGAATACCTGAGGAAGGTTGTTTTTCATGAAAAAGAACGCTGCCCCATCTGTTATTCGATGCGTTTAGAAAAAACTGCGATTCAGGCTGCGGAAACAGGTGCTGATGCGTTTACGTCAACTTTACTGTACTCCAGGTATCAAAACCATGCAGTTATCAAAACAATCGGCCAAAAACTGGCAAATAAGTATGGTGTTGAGTTTTACTACGAAGACTTCAGAGAAGGATGGCAGGATGGAATAGATAGCGCCATTGCCATGGACCTGTATAGACAACCCTATTGTGGATGTATTTATAGTGAACAGGAGCGTTACGACAAAAAGTTACAGAAGAAAATGCGTATGGAAAAAAAACAGGCTGAAGACCTAAAAATTAATACGTAATTTTTCTATTTTTTTAGTTTTACTACAAGAGGAAAACCATATGCTCAATATTATTGTATTGGCAACCACCAACAAGAACAAAGTCAAAGAATTTCAAGAGATGGTAAAAGACCTTCCCATTGAAATTAAATCCGTTGCTGATTTCGGGCCAATACCGGAATGCATTGAAGATGGGGAAACATTTGATGACAATGCATATAAAAAAGCCCTGCATACTGCAAAGATTTTGGGTCTCCCTGCAATTGCAGATGATTCAGGACTTGAAGTTGAAGCATTGAATGGTGCCCCCGGTGTCTATTCTGCAAGGTACGCTGGGGAAAATGCAACGGACGAAGATAACTGTCAAAAGCTTTTAAAAGAGATGGAAGGTGTCGTAAACAGAAAGGCTAAATTCCAGTGCGTTCTTTCCATCGCAGTACCATCTGGTCCTGCACTGACCTATGAAGGGAACTGTGAAGGGACTTTGCTTACAGAGAAACAGGGTGATTCAGGATTTGGATATGACCCACTCTTCTACTACGAGCCATTTGGGAAAAGCTTTGCTGAATGTAACATGGAAGAGAAAAACAAGGTCAGTCACCGCGGTAAGGCCTTGGCTGAACTAAAAAACGAATTTGACAATGTTATAAAATGGTTGAATCAACGTTTAGCTGAAGAGAAACCACCTAAGCCGGATCACAGTGAATTCGAAGAGGATGACTGGTCCCAGAAATAAAAAATAGACAGAGAGTGATCCGAAAATACTCAAAAGTGTTTTCGGATTACTCTTCAGGAAATCCGGTATGGCTTACCTGCGAACTATAAAGGGTTGCAGCAGCAAGGCTTAAAGCGATCACCGATGGGCCAATAATTAGCCCCCAAAATCCAAAGCTTGCTATTCCTGCTAAAATTGAAAGCAGTATAAGTATTTCATTCATTGTGTATTCAAAACCAAAAATCCTTTTTAAATAGGCGATGAAGAGTATTCTAAGAATATTATCAATGAAAAACCCCATTACGCCCCACACAACAATGAGAATACTAACAACATTTATATAGTTTCCTGCAACCAGTTCTAAAGCTATAACAGGAATATATACAAGAGCTGCACCAACAATTGGAATAACTGAACAAAACCCTGCAAGAACACCAAGATAAAAAGCATTATATCCACCGATAAATACCATTAGTAGACCAAAGGTCAGTCCCTGGGCCAACATATTAAAAAGGGTTCCATAAAAAACTACAGCAACAGTACCGGTACATTCCCTGTATAAATATTTTTCATGTTCAAAGCTGGTCGGCATAACCCGGGCTGCAAAAGAAAGAATCTGTTTCCCATATAGGTTGAATAAAAAATAAAATATTAAAATCCATCCAATCTGAACCACCAACCCTCCAGCCCCCGAGGCCACACCATTTATCGTTTTATAAAGAGCCTCCATAGAAACCCCTTTTAACGCAGAAAAGCCTTCTGTTTTAAGAGAGTTAAGAAAGTTATGAACAATAGGAACGGAGTCGGTATAAGAGACCACCTTATCCACCATCTGCATAGTGACTTCTTTCACATGATCGATATCTACTCCGGACATCTGAGTGTAGGTTTCAGAAACAAAATAGACAAGTGGAGCGAAAATAAGACAAAGAAAAAAAAGTGTGAGAACAATAGAACTTATAAAATTGCTTTTTTGTCGTATAAAAGGTGGCAGGGACGGGTTTTTAAAAATCTGAACAAGGGCGGTAAGCGCGTGACTAGTACAAAGAGTCAGTACCGCAGCAACTAGTATATAGTGCAAATAAGAGGAGAAAATATAGAGTGATGCACAAAGAAGAAAAACAGTTAAATAACCAAGAAACTGAACACTCTCATTGTCTTGTTTTTGCATATATTATTAGCGATCTATCAATTTTATTTATTCTACCGTCAACTCTCTTGTAAGCAGATCTTCAACAGCTACCGAACACTCTTTTTCTTTATAAAGAATTTGATAGATTTGATCGAGAATAGGCATCTCAACGTTCATTTTGTTAACAAGATCATGAACGGATTGAGTAGTTTTTACTCCTTCTGCAACCATCTCCATTTCATCAAGAATCTGAGGAAGTTTTTTTCCCTCACCAAGCTTTAAACCAACGGTACGATTACGACTAAGATCACCTGTACAGGTAAGCACCAGATCCCCGACCCCGGAAAGCCCGGAAAAAGTGGCAGGTTCTGCTCCCATCGCAACACCTATTCGGGTAATTTCTGCTAATCCTCGAGTTATAAGAGCAGCCCGACTATTTAGACCAAATCCAAGACCGTCACTTATCCCTGCAGCTATGGCCACAATGTTTTTTAAAGCACCACTCACTTCAAGTCCTATCATATCTTGAGCAGCATAAACACGAAACCGTTCACTTACAAAAACACTCTGTAAAAACTGAGCTTTTTCAAGCTCATCACAACCAATTGTAACAAGGGTGGGTAAGCCCTGAACCACCTCTTTGGCAAAAGATGGGCCTGAGAGCACAGAAAGGGTTAAATTTTTGGAGGTTAAGGCACTCCCTAAGCCATCCCTCATAACCTGGGTCATGGTCATTAAGGAGCTGTTTTCGATCCCTTTAACGGCAGAAACAATACTTGCACCTGTCTTCAAATAGGGAATAAGCTTTTCAAAAACTGTGCGGTATCCATGGGAAGGAACGACCATACAGACAACATCGGCACCCGTTGCAGCTTCTTTTAAATCTTCTTCAATTGAAAGCGATTTAGGAAAAATATAACCAGGAAGATATTTTTTGTTTTCACCATCCCTTTTAAGAGCTGTTACGTGCTCTTCATTATGTCCCCAGAGGACGGTGTTTAAACCTTTCCCTGAAAGAATGCCAGCTATTGCTGTACCCCAGGATCCAGCGCCAATTACGGCAACTTTATTTACAACAGGATCACTCATCTGCACTCTGCTCGGTTTCCGGACCATTTTCATCATCATCATCTTCATCAACTTCCGGTGCAACCAGGTCCATTGCCACAACTCGCTCTTTAGCTGCAAGTTTGATAAGTCCTACACCCTGGGTGGTACGCCCGATTACCCGAACATTCCCCATTGGCATACGGATCATTTTTCCTGAATCAGTAATTAACATGACCTCTGATTCATCATCTACCTGCATGGAGCCAACAACGGAACCATTTCGCTCACTTGCTTTGATTGCCATAATACCAAGTCCACCACGTCTCTGGATACGATAATCAGCAACGGGACTTCTTTTTCCGTACCCATTTTCAGTAATCGTCAGAATGGATGATTCGGAATCTATAACAATTGAACCCACTACATAATCTTTTTCTTTTAAGCGAATACCGCGTACTCCGGCTGCTGTCCTACCCATGGTACGGACATCATCTTCATGGAAATGGATGGATGCACCATTTTTAGACAGAAGGAAGATGGTATCATCGCCGGTGAGGATATGAGCTGAAATAATCTCATCATCTTCATTTATAGTTAGCGCCTTTTTGCCACGTTTCAATGGCTTAATAAATTCTTGAAGACTTGTTTTCTTTACTCTGCCAAGACGGGTAACCATTAAAATGGTTTTATTGCTTTTTTCATTTTGGAGATCGGCAACGGGAAGGATTGCTGCTACTTTTTCATCTTCTGCAAGATTTAAAAGATTTACAACGGCTTTTCCTCGAGCTGTACGTCCGGCCAACGGCAGTTGATATACTTTACGCCAGAATATTTTTCCATGGTTCGTAAAAAAGAGAAAAGTATCATGGGTAGATGCCACATAGAGGTTTGAAACAAAATCCTCCTCAATATTTTTCACACCTATAACCCCCTTACCTCCACGTCTCTGTGATCTGTACATGCTCACAGGATTACGTTTGATATAGCCAGTATGGGTAACGGTAACCGCCATATCTTCCTGAGTTATCATATCTTCAGGGAGAATTTCATCCACAGCATCGATGATTTCTGTGCGTCGCTCATCACCGTATGTATCTCTAATCTCGGTAAATTCATCTCTGATAATCTTCATCACCAGTGCTTCATCAGCAAGTATTTTCCGCAACCTGTCAATTTCTGCAACTATCTCTTTATAATCACGTATTATCTTATCACGCTCAAGGCCGGTAAGACGCTGCAATCGCATATCAAGAATCGATTGCGCCTGGATTTCTGATAGTTCAAAACGACTTATCAATTCCGCTTTTGCTGCAGCAGGATTAATTGAAGATCGTATTAACTCAACCACTTCATCCAAATTTGTGATGGCAATTTTCAAACCTTCTAAAAGGTGTGCTTTTTCTTCGGATTTTCGAAGTTCAAAGGCAGTGCGACGATACACAACCACCTTGCGATGCAAAATAAAATACTCTAAAATTTGTTTTAAATTAAGAACTTCAGGTTTGTTATTAACAATCGCTAGAAAGATAATACCAAAGGAGCGCTGAAGAGGCGTCATCTTGTAGAGCTGATTGATAACGACTTCGGCAATTTCATCTTTTTTTAGTTCAATAACAATCCGTTCACCATGCCTATCCGACTCATCACGAACCTCGGATATTGCACTAATTTTCTTATCTTTAACAAGAAGAGCGATCTTAGTAACCAGTGTTGCCTTATTTTGCTGGTAGGGAATTTCGGTGACAATAATAGCTTCGCGTTTACTTCCTTTTATATTCTCAACGTGGGTGCGTGAGCGCATAAGAACAGAACCGCGTCCGGTTTCATACGCCTCACGTATTCCCGCACGTCCACAAATATAGGCGCCTTTTGGAAAATCTGGACCAGTTATAATATCAATCAGTTCGTGAACAGTAATGTTTGAATTATCAACCATGGCAATTAAGCCATTCATCACTTCTGTAAGATTATGTGGAGGAATGTTGGTGGCCATACCTACGGCAATACCAGATGAACCATTGACCAGCAAACTTGGAATCTTGCTTGGCATAACCAGTGGTTCTGTCATAGAATTATCGTAGTTTGGTCCAAAATCCACGGTATCTTTTTCAAGATCACCTACGATATCTCTGTCAATTTTCGTCATTCGTGCTTCGGTATAACGCATGGCAGCAGGAGAATCGCCATCCATGGAACCAAAGTTACCCTGACCATCCACAAGCGGATATCGCATGGAAAAATCCTGAGCCATACGAACTATGGTGTCATAAGCTGCAGTATCACCATGGGGGTGATACTTACCAATAACATCACCGACAATACGGGCTGATTTTACATAGGGCCTGTTATAAAATACCGACAATTCCCTCATGGCAAAAAGTGCTCTACGATGGACCGGTTTTAAACCATCACGCACATCGGGTAGTGCTCTACCGATAATAACGCTCATCGCATAGTCGAGATAAGATTTCCTCATCTCCTTTTCAATGGATATCGTTGGATGTTGTTCTTTTTCTTGTTCTTCAGTCGTCATATAAATACCAATTTTTTACAACATTATGCTACATCGCCTAAGCAATGCGCTTTTTCTATGCTAACACTGGTAAACAGTAAGTAAGCGAGTATAAGTGCCGTTTTGAGTTTTTATAAACAAGACACTATATATCAAGATCAGATACTTCAAGAGCATGATTTTGAATAAACTCTCTACGTGGTTCCACCTTATCTCCCATAAGGGTGGTGAAAATATCATCGGCCTGTTCAGCATCTCCGATGGTTACCTGAACAAGACTTCTGTTTTGTGGATTCATGGTGGTGTCCCAAAGCTGTTCAGGGTTCATTTCACCCAAACCTTTATAGCGCTGCAAGTGACTACCTTTAAAGGTTTCAGTACGAACAGTTTTTACCATTTCACTCCAGTTTTCAGCCGGAATCTCTTTATCATCTGAACCCTGTACCCCTCTTAAGATCATAAAAGAACATTGCAGCAATGATCGAATATCTTCAAAAAGATTAAGAGCCGTTCGATACTCATTAATCAGAGGAACCTGTGGTCCAAGAGTCATCATAATCTGCGCCTGGCCCTTAATGGCAATATCTACCTCATAACAGCTTGGCCGCCAGCGACAGGGCCGAATATTACCAATAATATGTTTTTCGGGAGATAATTCACTCACTAGATTCTTAACAAACTCTTCATCGCTAAACTGGTCAGCAGAATGAACATTCTGCTCAAGAAGAAAATAAAGGAGTTCTTCCCAGATATTCATTCTACCGAGATAGGAAACAACCTGGTTATACACAGAAAGCTTTTTAAGTACTTTTATAAGATCTTCTTGCTCAATAATTTGATTTTCATCATTTTCAGCCCTTATTTTTAGAATCTGACTGGCTTCACTGAAGAGATGGGTATTGAGATCTTCTTCCTCAAGAAAATATTTCTCCTTTTTTCCCCTTCCAAGACGATAGAGAGGAGGCTGGCCAATATAAATATAGCCCCCTTCAACGAGTGGCAACATCTGTCTGTAAAAGAATGTGAGCAATAGAGTACGGATATGAGCTCCATCCACATCAGCATCTGTCATGATAATGACTTTATGGTAACGGAGTTTCTCCGGATCAAATTCGTCACGCCCTATACCGCAACCGAGAGCGCCAATAAGCTGTTTAATTTCTTCGGAGCCAAGAATTTTTTCAAATCTTGCCTTCTCCACATTCATAATTTTTCCGCGAAGGGGAAGAATCGCCTGTACCGATCTGTCACGACCCTGTTTTGCAGAGCCACCAGCAGAATCTCCCTCCACTATGAAAATCTCTCGTTTTGCAGGATCTTTTTCCTGACATTCCGATAATTTGCCAGCCATAAAAAGAGAAGTCGATCCTTTTTTTCGGGAGAGTTCTCTTGCCCTTTTTGCTGCTTCTCTTGCTCGCGCAGCATCGACTGCTTTGGTGAGTATTTTCTTTGCTTCCTGGGGATTTTGCTCCAAAAACAGAGTAAGTTTTTCTGTACAAATTGAATCTACAATTGAAGTTACTTCTGAATTTCCAAGTTTAGTTTTGGTCTGTCCTTCAAACTGGGGATCCGGAACCCGAACAGAAATAACACAAGTCAGGCCTTCACGAACATCATCACCACCCATTTTTTCCTTCATATTCTTAGGAATAATATCATCACTTGCGTAGCGATTGATACATTTGGTGAGTGATCTTCTAAAACCGGAGACGTGTGTGCCACCTTCTCTTGTATTTATATTATTAACAAATGAAAAAAGTCTTTCTGAATATCCATCAAAATACTGAAAGGCTATCTCCACCTCTACATCATCTTTTTCACCATAAATAAAAATGGGAACAGCATTAACCACAGTACGTTTTCGATTAAGATATTCTACATACTGACTGATTCCACCCTCGGCATGAAACTTGTCCTCGGCTCCTGTACGTTCATCTTTCAGATAAATACGGACATTTTTGTTTAAAAAGGCGAGTTCCCGAAGACGGGTATTTACAGTATCATAATTAAATGTTGTGGTTTCAGTAAAAATATCAGGATCTGGATGAAAAGTTATAGAAGTTCCTGTTTTATCTGTTTTTCCTACAACTTCTAGTTCTCCTACACGATCACCGTATCTGTATTCCTGACGATGTATCTCTCCATTTCGTTTAATTTTTGCCACGGCCTTTACAGACAGAGCATTGACAACAGACACACCGACACCGTGTAATCCACCAGAAACCTTATAGGTGGAATGATCAAATTTTCCGCCAGCATGGAGGGTGGTCATAACCAGCTCCAATGCAGACATGTTTTCAGTGGGATGAATATCCACCGGTATTCCACGACCATCATCTTCTACGGTTACGCTATTGTCAGCATGAATAACAACATGAATTCGCTCACAGTGACCCGCTAGTGCCTCATCAATACTATTATCTACAACTTCCCATATTAAATGGTGGAGGCCTGTTTCAGCAGTATTGCCGATATACATTGAAGGTCGTTTACGAACAGCTTCAAGACCATCAAGAACCTTAATCTGTTCAGCACCGTAATCTTGTTTTTCTTCAGTCACTCTTTTTTCCTTTTTTGAAGAAATGAAAATATCTATCTTCATTTCTCGGGAGAGATATATATAAATATATGATATTTTTTGTTTTTATAACTGCATGGGCATAATAATACTTAAAAAGCCCTCGTCTCTGTCCGATTTCATCAAACAGGGACTATTGTTTGAATTGATATATGCATCCACACTGTCACACTCCATAACCTGAAGAGCTTCTATAAAATAGCGACAGTTAAAACCAAGAATTAATGGCTCACCACCATACTGAACATCTTGAATATCTTTGGCATTTCCAAGATCAATATTTTGTGAGCTTAAAATCATCTTTTCATTTTCAATTTCAAGCTGAATAGTATGAAAAACATCCTCAGTGAAAAGGTTGATTCGTTTAAGGGAATCAAGAAAGGGGATTCTTTCTATCTTAATTTTATTTTCAAGCTGAACCGCATTAACAATGGCACTGTATTGTGGAAACTCACCTTTTTTCAGGCGAATAATCATTATTGAATCACTTTCTTTTGCAATAAGTTGTTCTTTTTCAAACGAAATTTCTACTGTATCACGGTTATCACAGAATTTTTTCAATTCTTGGATACCTTTTTTTGGAATTAATGTTCCTGCTTGAATATTTAAGAGATCTATATCAGTGGCAACGTCTTTTTCCATGATAGAAAGACGATGACCATCGGAAGAGATCATTCGGATATAGGAGCGCCCCTCCTTCTTTTCTGTCTCAAAGAGGACATTGGTCAAGGAGTAGGCATTTTCCTCTTCATTGGCCACTGAAAAAATAACTTTTTCAATAAGATCTGAAAAAATACCCGCTTCAAAGGAAACAAAATTATCTTCTTTGAACTCAGGAAACTCAGGATACTCATTACTTGCTATACCTGCTAAATTATACGTACTTAACCCTGCAGAGATAACAACCCAGCTATTTTCAGTTTCCTGAATTGTAATATTTTCCGAACCTGATTCCCGTACAATTTCAAAAATCTTTTTACTGGGTAATGTAAGTATACCTTGGTCATGGATCTCAGCGGGTACCTTAACTCGTAATCCAACTTCAAGATCTGTTCCTGTGAGGATTAGCCCATCATCATCGGTTTCTATTAGAATATTGGAAAGTATGGCCAAGGTGACTCGTTTGTTGGTGATGTTCTGGAGACTGTTTAATCCTTCCAGAAAATCAGATCTTGATATGGTGCAATTGAGTGTCATAGGAGTATCTCTTTATTATATAATCTTTTTATTATTGTTATTAAGGGGGTTAATATGTTTAAAAAGACAATAACATATTAAAATCACAGAATTTGTTATAATAACTATGTTGTATAAAAAGAAAGAAAATTTGTTAATTAATCGTTTTTAACAGCTTATTAACGAAGTTATGAATAAACTCTTAACAGAGGGTGTTAAGAATTTGTTAAAAACGTAAAAAACAATTAAAATTTTATTTGGAAAAACAACACGATAATTAGCAAGTTCACTTTGTGTATTGTAGTGCAAATAAGGTAAAAAAACAAGATTTTTTACCATTAAATTCTTTTCTTCAATCACGAATAAAAAAAGGTAGTATAAATGGATAAAAAGAGGATAGCCAAGCTCGATAATTTATTTATAACATCTTTAAATAACAATGTTTTCCCATGTGCTGGGATGGCTTTTTCAAAATGGAAGGGAGGTGGTTATCAGCGAGTTGAAAAATACTATGGTCTGGCTCAGGAGAAACCAGTAAATATTGAGCTTACAAAAGATCATTTTTTTGACCTTGCATCCCTTACTAAACCGCTTAGTACAGTTCTTCTGTTACTGACATTGTTTGAAAAAAGAATAATTTCCCCAAACACAGAACTAGGAACTTTACTTCCACACTGTTCCGAAGAGAAAAAAAGAATATCAATTCAGAACCTGATGTCACATAGTGCTGGCTTCATTCCTCATAGAGAATACTTTAAAGAACTAATTGATTTCCCGGAAGAAAAGAGAAAAGAAATTCTGTTAGAAAGGATATTGGAGGAAAAACTTGAATATGTGTATGGAGAAAAACATCGATACAGTGATATTGGGTATATGCTTCTTGGACTACTAATTGAAAAAATAACGGATAAAAATCTTGGGGAAGCGGCAGAAGGAATGATTTATAGGCCTTTACGGCTTGAAAAAGAGCTTTGTTTTCCAGGATTACATCAAACCAAGGGCTGTGCCTACGTAAACACAGAAAAATGCATATGGGACGAAATAATGCTTTCCGGGCGGGTGCATGATGATAATTGCAGAGTTATAGGGGGAATGGCAGGGCATGCTGGTCTGTTTGGGACCCTTAAAGGGGTTATGGGTCTGTGTGAAAAGTTGCTCGATCAATGGCGGGATAGAGATCATCATCCAGGGTATTCAAATGTATTTTTGAAAGAGACCTTAAAGAGGGTGGGGAATTCAAACTGGACCATGGGGTTTGATATGGTATCGGAGCAGGGATCAAGCAGTGGTACTTACTTTTCAAAGGAGAGTGTTGGTCATCTAGGCTTTACCGGAACCTCATTTTGGATAGATCCCATAAAGGGTTGTATCGCTGTGTTGCTTAGTAACAGGGTATATTATGGCAGGGATAACTGGAAAATTAGAGAGTTCAGACCAGCTTTTCATGATTTTTTAATGGGGTGAGAAGGTGTTCCATACCTATTGTTTATTCTTGAGTTTACAAAAAGAAAACCCCTTACTTAAAAAAAGTAAGGGGTTTTATATAAAAAAACAGAGCTGATACTAAAAAACTACCACCAGCAAATAGTCTGATCTGCTTCAAAAACTTTATCAACTAAAGCTTCATAATCGGGTGCATCTACATTGAGATCAAAAGACTCTGCGTCACGATCTCGTGAAACAATTTCGACCAGCTTCTTGGTTGTATCATCTGGTGCTGAACGATAAACATTAAGAATTTTCATAGTATATATACTCCTAAGCTTTAATAATGCCGTAAGGGACGATATGGGTCATATCTCGAAGTTTCTCACCTAATTCTTCAATAGTGATAGGTTCGAGGTCGTTGAGTTCGCAATTTGCAGCCTGGGTTGCGAATACATCACCTTCCATATCACGAAGCATTTCAAGAGACTCAGTCTGGAGCTCATTGAACTTCTCCATTTTTGGTTCATCCATTACGCAGCCGTACGCGTACATATTTTCTACAGCCAATCCAAGAGCCGAACGAATACCGTCAACGGTGCAGCTCTGATTGCGATACATCAGACATACTTTATTATATTCCATGGGAGACTCCTATAAACTTAAGTAACAATCGTAATCTTCAATGATAATTCCATGCTGAGCCTGAGTAGCCATTTTGTTGGCTTCAAGACCTTCTGGAACGTCATCAATATCATATCCCATGTTTTTGTAACTATCTACACAGATAGAAACATCATCAGCTATTTTGCAAAGCTCAGGAAAACCTGCTTCTTTTTTAGCATTATGAGTGGCATCCCAACTAAAAAATAC
>CAZDJE010000089.1:0-15283 GCA_964505715.1 uncultured Desulfocapsa sp.
AGAAGACATGCCATCTCAGCTGCCCAGCCTATTTTATCGGCTTCAATCATCTTTAATCTATCGTTTTTATGATGTAATCGGCGAGAGCTCCAGCTGCATCAAAGCCTGTTGCTTTTTCAAGCCCTTTCCAGCCTGGTATGGTATTCACCTCAATCAATTGATATCCACCATTCTTCAGTGGCAAAAAATCAACGCCTCCATATTCTGCACCTAATGCGTTTACAGCACGGATACTCATATCCTGTAATTGTGGATTAATGGAGATTTCTTCACCGCTGGCACCATTACATATATTGCATTTCCAGGATGTACCTCGCCGAGTCATAGCTGATACGGCTTTGCCGTCAATCACAAAAACACGGATATCTTCGTATCCATGTGGCACATATTCCTGCAGGTAATATACATAATGGCCTAGTTCAAGAGCACGGAAGGTACGATAGGCAATATCCCTGTCAGAAACCCTGGTCATTCCCCGTCCCTCGGAACCAAAAAGCGGCTTTACAACTACATCTCCACCGAGCTCATCAAAGGCATCCATGGCATCATCAAATTGCTCCGTCACTATGGTACGAGGAATAGGGATCCCCTCTGCCTGCATTAGTGCCAGTGTGTAATACTTGTCAACACCATGCTCAATTGCAGAGGCTGAATTGATAACTCTAACCCCTGATTTTTCAAGACAATGCAGTGCGTCAACCCTATATATTACCTGTTCCAGAGAACCACCTGGAATGGCGCGAACAATAACAGCGTCATAATCGTTTAAGGATTCTTCGGCCACAGTAATTTTTGTCTGCAATCGTAAAGAACTCTTCAGACAGGTAACAGGAAAACAGGGTACCTCAACATTTCTTAATGAAAAAGCGGATTGCAGGCTTTTGGTATACCACGCCCCATCTTTACCAATTATGGCGACTTTCATGAAAAGAATGATTTCCTGAATATGTCGGAATTAACAGCACCAGCATGAAAGGTACGACCACTGGTAATTTCGTTAATAGACACTTCTGCGGGACTGAACAATAAGGGGTCAATCTTGTAGAAATCATGATTGTAGCGTTTAAAAATTTCATCAAATGGTGTCCCGTAATCGGCTGAGGACATCGAAGGCAAATTGTCAATTATCTTTTCAATTGCTTTCGGCTCGGCCTTGGCACTGTACCATGTCTGGCCACCATATAAAACAGTATCATTTGTCCATCCGATAGCTTTCATATTATCCGAAGCAATAGGTGCGATGGGACAAACACCAGATGCAGCTTGTATGCAGCTAATATCAAAACCAACTTCGTGCATCTTGTGTAAACCGGTTTCAACGACTCTGGCTGCGATTTGAATCGAGCCAACCAAGCTCGCTGTAGGTGCTACGAGAAGAACCACCTTCTCAGGAGATACTGAGCACTTTGAAGCTACCCATATTGCCACTTCATCAGTTGGTTTCTTGTGGCTTTCTAGTGTTAAAACTGCGACGTCTGATTCTTCTACAATATTGAGTTCTTGTAAAAGTGGCTCTTTTCCATAAAGACTTCGGGCGGGACCTGACCCCATAGCTTGATAAGACTTTTTGTTTTCTAATTCAACTTTTACAAACCATCCAGCATATTGTGCTGTCATACAGGCTCTGACAGGTTGGCTTACGGTTACATGAACTGTTGGAATTGATAATTCATCAAAATCCATCTTGCCAAAGCTCACCTTGCCCAAGCCCCCCATACAAACTTCACTAAAAAGCTTGCCGGCTTCATAGGAACCCGCTACATCTATTCCGGCATCTATAACTGTTGCGCCACAGGGGAGCTTTTCCACAGCGATATTTAAGGACTCTGCGTCCTCTTCCATTCTGCGTGTAATCTCAAAAGAATTGTTGTTAAGGCTTAACATAACGTAGTATCTCTCCTTTCCCTAATGCATTAATATCACCAGAATAGCGTTGAAATGATCCGTCCATCAGACTCGAATCAAATTGCATTCCTAATCCCTTCAAATGTTTTAATAAAACCCTTATATACACAGGTTGTAAAAGGGCTTCATAGCGATACGTGGGAAGCAGTGGTTCACTGGTACCAAAAGAAATAATACTCCCTCGTTTCATACCGGCACCTGCTCTTGCTTCCAAATGACCAAAAGCCAAAACTGTACCTGCCACCATTTTTGCACCAGCAAATGCTCCAACATTCCCCAAAACAGCAATCAATCCGCGACGCATACAAGCCCCAAGTTCCTGACCCGCATTTCCTTCAACGATAATTGTTCCATGGTTAACGCCGCGGCTCTCGCCTGGACGAGCAGCTCCGGTCTGATGACCGGTATTGCCTTTAATCCACAAGACTCCGCCCTGCATAGCCAACCCTGCCTTATCTGCAGCGTTTCCTTGGACAACGATCCTACCGCCTTTCATAGATGTACCAACATATCTTCCGACATTGCCTTGAACTACTATTTTGCCGAATGTCATATTGGAACCGATCTTTTTGACGTTACCCACATCACCTTCAATGGTGATACAATCAGATTTTTCGCCATCAACGGTAAAGAGATCGCCCAGCTTTCGCCTGCGCTTCCCATAGAAGAGGGGTAATTCAAGAATCTCACTGTGGCTGCATTTAGAAAAAATGTCAGGACAGATAGTTACAGCCTCAACGGGAATAGTTGATTGCTCCTTAAGGCATAAAACGACTTTATTGGTAGATTCTAAAATTTCTTTATTTAGTCCGACACAAGATACACAACCCACTTCAAACCTCCTTCTATTCTTAAAACCTTCTCCACACCGCATTGAAAGACGCTCAAGATTCTCTTATGATGAGTCGTGTCGTCGCCAAGTTGGCACCGGAATCATGCCGGGTTTATCAAGTATTGCCCAACAGTTTATGGAGATGAAAATGATACTTACCAAGTTTTCCGCCGTAGTTTCCTGCCGTTATTTTCAGAACCCCGGGCAAGCATGCCGCCGGTATACCTACCTGCATTGACCTGTTGACAGATTCTTCATCAACGCCATCGATTACGATCTCCAGTACAGCATTGACTCCTTTGGGCAGGCTTGACTCAACCTGCCGGTGTATTGCTGGGCAATAAGCGGTGTTAACAGATACATGTTGTCCTTTGTATCTTGAACCGATTTTACTACCGCTGCGCACGATCCCTCCAGGAAATGGCATAATAATTCCCTGTACGTTTCGCATCTCGTCCACTGCAGTTTCAGCGGCCGCAAGCGCCGTTTTCTGATTCTCAGCCAAGATGAAGAAATTACCTCCACCAACAGCATTTGAAACGTTGAAATTCTCTTCTACAACGAACTCCCCGTCCATCATAGGGACTCGCCACAAACGCCGATTATTAATATATTTACTGGACTGGAACCCATCACCAAAGTATCTGAGCTTACCTCCAATATTTACACTTTTTTCTCCTTCCATCGCATTGTAACAGGCAGAAGTAGGAGAGGTCATAACACACTGGCCCAGACGATTAAGCAACTGCTTTTCCATCTCTTTTCGCGAGGTGGAGAAGAACAATGCTAATACTCCTGGCCTGCCATCAGGAGTTTGCTCGGGAGGTAATATCGATGCGACACCACATTCGCAGCCGCAGCCAATAATGGAGGTGCCGAAACCAGTCGCTGTCTGTGCAGCAATCAACGCCCACTTTGGGTTGATTGCGGTAATAATCACTTTGGCTACCTTCATGCCAAAGGCCTCAGCGAAAGTATCCTCAATCTCAACTTCATTTATATGCATTTAAAAAACTCCTTATACTGTTGGCTACATGAAAAATTGCCTTTTCGTCCAAATTTTTCTCACGCCTCGATTTTGAACGAAGATACTAATTTTCCAAAGTATCCTATTGTCCTTACTTGTATCCTCTTAGCCAGTCGTGTAGAGAATAGTGTTTCGAAAAAGAACTCTTCTGATTGAGTTCGGCACGGATATCACCTAATATTCCGTTTCTTTCGGCATAGGCGTCATGTTTATGGATTCCCTCAAAATTGACCTGTTTGGCCAAGACAAAAGCATCATCGGGTAGAAAAGTAAAAACTTCAGCTACATTGAGGAGCATTTCCCTCACAACATCTTCTACGAATCTTGGATTCTGGTGGGCTTTATTCACCACCATGAACTCATCAGGTCGTTTAAGCAGTTCATATGTTTCAGAACTCATAGAGGCTTCAACTATATGAACGAGGTTTTCTGCGGCCACTCTTTCTTGAGAACCGATTATTAGGGTTCCCCGTCCTCTTTGATTATGGGATGGTGCCGGAAGAACTTTCAGTATCCGTGCAGCTTCGCTTTCCGAAAACCCTTCTTCTTTCAGAATGTTTTTAGAGTGCGTCCTCATCAAACCTTGGGCACATGGACAGGCGGTGACGCCCTCTGTTTCTATACCCACCAGCTTACGGGAATGATCCTTTGTCGCAGCTGCCATACCAATCAATGTGAATATTTCATGGGTATCTTTGCCTGAGATCGGGGTGTTCTTTTTCAAGGCCGACTTGCCATGAATGTGCACCTCAGAATAGGAGGCTTGCTGACTTTTTAATACTTGTTGTGCCAAACGTTCTGCCAATGATTCAATATCTGACGAGGGTCTTTGGGTGAACTCATCAACTATCTCTTCTAGAACATCACTAAAACGAGACATATGAACGCCGGCTTGATGTGATTCGAGGTCAGCAAAAAAGTCTAATTCAGCATGAAACGGAAGAGTTGTACCATTTTTGCTAATCAAAATAATACGAGAAAGGTTGGCAACGCCTACTCTGCTCAAGGCTATAGGGATTGCAGGTTTTGCCTCTTGAGCATCATCATCTAGATTCAGCGAATCACTGTGATCTACCTTAGTTACTTTACTTGCGTCTGCTGCTGCAAGCATATCAAAAGCGGTAACATCTGACTCGGGATGAAGAGCGAGTTGCGGAGCGATTTCAGCCAATGGTTTAAGAATAGAAACCGAGTGCGCGAGAAGAGGATGCGGAAGAGTCAGATCAGCCGTATCCATTAGCACATCATCAAATAGCAAAATATTAAGCTAATAAACTGACCATCATTTTTCGTCGAATTTCGCTTACATATTCGTTTTTCAATCCATCTCAAATGATAGAGTAGTTCAAGGGGCTGCAACTCAGTCTTTAAGAAACAAACCCTGTTAAGTTGCTTTTTAGGATGAGCTGTTTCACTGTGTTCATAAAAGGCTGACATCTTCCGAATATAGCCCCTTGTTTGAATTAACTGAACCGCCTCTAAGATGTTGACAATACGGTCAGCGGCAGAAGAACTAATATTTAAGAATACCTGATGCAGTTTAGGCATGATGTTTATTTAACCACATAGAATTTTTTCAACGGGACCCAAATGTTCTAGATCAATTGGGTAGTTATCAAAGTTAATTGTATAAAAGTCTTTGAAATGTTCTCTTATGTCTTTTTCAATTGCGCTATTGTAGTCAGGGCTGACATAGAGTGTCTTTCCTTGCTTCTCGAGCACAAGTTGCCCGTCAGTAACCACCGGTTCACCATCTTTTATTACCCAGGAAGGGTGAGCGAACATCTTTTCTCTGTTATCTGCCGGAGTATAGATTGTTATATCTGCATCTGCTCCCAGGCCAAGATGTCCTTTGTTCTTGAGTCCAAGCCGTTTGGCTGTCCCTGATCTAGTTATTATTGCAATTTCCTCAAGACTGTATTCTCTTTTGAGATCAGGCAGAAGGGCGTTTTTCTTCGCACTGGCAGGCAGCTTTTCAAATTCCTGTTCCCGGTACTTGCTATCCATAAGTAAACGAATTACTTGGGGATAACCTAAGAAAGGCCCGGCGTTGGGGTGGTCGGTTGTTAGAAATACTTTCCAAGGATCTTCAACAAGTAAGAAAACTTCAAGTCCAGTAACCCACATAGTGCCATGCAGTGGATTATTACGCTTAAAGGTTAAGGGAATAATCCCGCCGCCTGATTCACTTTCCAGATCGTCATTGACCCATTTTCCACCCACACGCTGGTGCAGACCATACTGAGCTGGGCCATCTGAGGTCATTGTTGTTGCTGGGCCAAAAATTATTTGGCCAACATCAACGGTTATTCCGTCTTTTTTATTGATGGTTTCTGCTATTTCACGGCTAGCGGAAGTAGGCATTTTTCCTCTTTCCCCGCCGTAACTCATAAATTGTACGTGGCAGAAATGGGCTCCAAATTCATCCATCAACTCCATTGTTTCCCTGGTAATGTCGACATTTCCAGCTTGCCCCAGACGCAGCCCATGGATGTGGACAGGATGTGGCAATTTTAACTCACAATTAATACGTCCAAGGGTTGTAAGGATCTGGCGCGGTGTTACACCAAAACCGATCACTTTATCATCAAGACTGTCTACATTTTTCCCGTACTTCCAATTTTCGACACCACCGGGGTTAACAATTTTAATAGCATAACCCTTAGCTGCCCCCATAAGCCATCCTACATAATCACGGGCTTTAGCAAACTCGTTGTCCCGAATACATTTCATTATAAAGTGGTTATTGCCAAGAGTGATAAAGATTCCCTTGTCAAGATTAGGCGTATCTTCAAGTTCTTCATGGGTGTGTCGTACAACTAACGGAGCAGCAGCAGCTTCCATTACTGTTGTGTAGCCCATTTCGGAGTAAAGATATCCTGTGCTATGGGTAGATGGAACCGTAAGGCCAGAACCAGAACGGGAAATTGCAGTTCTGGGCCGAAGCAGCCTCAAACTATCTTCTGGACACAGTTTTCGTCCCGAATTGACCTTCGCACCAGCAATATGGCTGTGAATATCAACGCCACCGGCCATAATGATTTGTCCGGAAGCATCAATAGTTTGAGCAACGGTGGGATCCACATCTTTTGCTGAGACTATTTTTTTGTCTTTTATCCAGATATCCTTTTTTTGTAACGTTATACCGTTAGTAGGATCAATTACTGTTCCCCCTAGAATGCCTAGCATTTTTCCACCGCCTTGATGAATTGGAGAAGTATTTCTTCGTCAGTAGGTCTCGTTTTTTGTAATACTGATCGGAGCCGGATTGGAACATTATCCATCCGATATGCAGTACCTTCGGCATCTATACCGTAACATGCAGTGGGGAGTACCACCGTTGCACTCTCAGGTTTGCAATCACCGGCCGGAGCCATATAAATTGTAGGTATTTTGTTTAGTTGTTTGGCAGCAGCATAAGGAAAATGTGCACCTGGGTTAGAGGCGAGGATGAGAGCCGCATCGGCTGCGCCATTGGCCAGCATATCGACGCTGGTAAATTCACCCGGGCCAATCTGAGGAACTCCACATGCAAAACTAACAGCAGTAGGATAACCGCTTAACCAGCTGAGTACCTGATCGGCACCTGCAACATTACCGTGCCCCCTCATGGGCATTGCAGAAAAGCGTGTAAACTTATTAAGTTCAACCACCAACGTGAACAGTTCACCAACGTTATATTGGCGTCCTGCGCTCATGGTGAGCCCCATACCAAAGGATGCCACGCCGTAGTTGCAACCTTTCATCAAGTCGACCAACTTTTCCAAATCCTCTGTGGCAACTCCATCTACATCTTTTTCTAATTCTTTCCCGTTAACCAGTGCCCGTAATGAGGTTAATACCTCATAGTCTGTTCCAGGCTTGATTTGTATAAAGAGATCAGCAACCTTCGAGGTGGGGGTTGGTCTGACATCAACCACGACAACAGTTCTGCCTTTACGACCATTTTTGATATATCGCCCTTTGGCGTTTGCAGAATACCGTGTGAAGTGACGAATGTGAGAAACAAGAGGATTGCATCCCCAGAAAATTAGTAAATCAGCACGATCCTTTACCTCACCCAGGGTACAGGTAACCTCACCAATAGCCTGGAAAGCAAGGGAAGTAGGGAAGTGACATACCGAAGAAGTTGAATCGATGACAGCTCCAAGGATATCTGCTAGTTCTACAGCTTTTCTCTGAGCTTCACTGCTGGTTGAACTCAGACCATATATGAGAGGACTGTCTGCCTTGTTTAGAATGTCGACACTAGCAGCTATCGCCTCGTCCCACGAAGCTTCCTTTCCATCAACAAAAGGTTTGCTGTAGCTTGAGTCATAATCAAGAAACATCCCCCGGCCATTGGGACACGCTTTTTTCACTTTGGAAATATGCGTATCTTCGACTTCTACTGTAATGTCGTCACACAAACATCCACAAAACTTGCAGACAACATTTTCAAATACCTGGCTCATACTGGTTCCACCTTAACTTTTTGTCCTTTAAAGGATGGCATGCCAACACCGAAAGTTTCTGCACTAACAAGTTGGTTTGCTGCGGGCCCCATTGGGATAAACAGAAGGCCATCGGGTAGGTCAGCTTTAAAAGCTTTAAGTTCGACAAAGCCTGCTGACGAAACAAGTTTGACAGTTTCCCCATCGCTCACGCCTAACCGAGTCATATCCGCATCACTTATTTCCACATAGGATGTGGCTATCAGGTGTTCAGGGGATCCTGGTCCTTTATGAAGACCAGCGGCCTGTTTTTTTGTTCGTCCTGATATTAAAGTAAAATAATCTTCCATCATTATCTCCGTATATCACTAACTTCCGATCTTAATTTGTCGGCACTTTTAAATAAGTTGGCCAGGCAATCATTTTCCGTCTCGGCCTGAGCAAATATTGTACAGACGGGGTGTCCCTGTTTGATCCTGTCTCCTGTAAAAGGAATATCACTACGATCTAAACATGGCCACTTTTCAGTATCTTGGATCACAACGTCCTGACGCGCAAATACAATTCCTTTGGCGTAATAGTGTTTGTCATCCTGTTCTGAGACCGCAAAGGCAGGTAAAATGCCATCACAAGCATTACGATGCAGAGTGAAGATATTGAGCCCATATGCTTTCTCGATTAGTTCCATCGAACCAGTGAACCTTGGATTTACCTCCAGTAAAACAGGAGAAAATTGACCTTTTTCATTTTCAGAAAGTATAAAATCTATCCCACAGGCACCCTTGAGTTCGAAATGGGCAGTTAAATCGTTTACAATCCCTTCAATTTTCCCAAGGAGTTTCTTCTTTAGATCATCAGCTAAAGTCAAAGGAAGCAGGTTGCCGCACCAGTTATAACCGTCAACTCCAAGTTCTGAGAGTCCATTTAATTGACGGGTTAGCCCCAGAACAACTCCCTGACTACCATTTGCCACAAAAGCTGCAGAAAAAGAAATCCCCCTCACATATTCCTGTAAAATGAAATCATCACTGAGTGGTTTTCCATCCCACTGATAAATATGGTGCCCACCGCCACTTTTAATGGGTTTAACGAGCCAAGTATGAGCAGAGTCAGCTCGTTCTTCTTCCCCTGGTAGTAATGTGACGGGGTGTTTAATAAATGTATTGCTACAAAACTCTCTAAACAGTTTCCAATTTCGAATGCTTCCGATTGTTTGTGAGCTGTTGCCCATAAGTTTTGCTCTTTTTTCTAGTTCGGCCACTATTTCAGGGTAATTCTCCAAATTAGAAGTGTAAGTCACCCTGTCAAAGTCTAATGTTGAACTTATCTTCAGCAAATTTTCCACGTTAAACGGTAGTCCGTAATCTCTTGCCAGTGAAAGATTGTAAACAATGTTTTTCTGATCCTGATCTCCAAAGTGGTCAAGAGTTAGAATCTCATCGCTACTTTTGATTGCTGATTCTGCTATGGCACGAGTACTTAATCCAAGCAGGAGATGTTTCTCCATTACCCCTTAATTGATTTCGCGATTTCGTATATTTCTTCGGCATCAAGAATGAGATCATTTTTGGTAAACAACTGCGCTACGCATTTACGATGGATTTTCATTTTTAATCCTCCAATAGCCAAAGCACCAAAAATTATTTTTCCTTCCACTTCTTTTCCGCTCCAGTGTGGTTTTGTATTTTCAACACCAAGAGGAGGCACTGCGTTAGCATCAGCTAAAACCCGAAGGGTGGGGTGCTTGGCCCACAGGGATTCGGGAATAAGCATGATGCCGGCCGCACCTGCACAAAGAACCGCTGAGGCATCCTTTAACGCCTCTTCGGTTTCCTCAGGAGAACTAACTTGTGCAGGTGTGATATTACAGGAAAAACGCTTTGAGACAGTGGCTGCAGCTTTTTCAGATTTTGCAAAACCACGAGAAGTTAGAAGTACATCTGCTCCTTCAAGAGCGAGGAGACCGGCTGCCCGCATACCAACTGGGCCAGTGCCAGCAAGTATGACGACCTTTTTGCCTTTGACCTCACCGACGGATAAAATTTTTCTCACAGCAGCTACTGCAGTAGTATTGCAGCCGTTTGAATCCAGCATAGCTGAAACACGAACGGTACCGAAAAAGGAATTTACCACTTCTTTGAGGATCTCCTCACCGCTAGTAACATCTGATCCACCTACAAAAATAGCTGAATTCTTTAATGCATCCTCTCCACGTGTGAACATGGCACCATGCACAAGATCTCGAACTTGACAAGGGGCTATATCTCCATATTGGAGGAGGTTATCAACGCCTGAATCATATGCAGTAACTGCGTCGAAAACACTTGGGGATTTATCGCTATCCAACTGAACTAAAATCTTTTTCATCGAGTCCTCTTTATTACAACTAATTTATTAATGCCTTACTCCTAAAAACCTGTGACTCTTTTCAGTACCGTCAAGCACCATTGAAAAGAATATCCCTTATGGGGTATTGTCTTGAATCCCAATCAGAAACCAACACCAGGAGCTGGAGCTTTCCTTTTTAAACTATCCCTACTACGTTCAAAGGATAGGCCTCTACTCTTTTTAATTTTGCTAACAATAGGATTTTCGACCCTTTTAATTTCAGCACCCTTATTACTTGCCGAAGTTATTAATACCTGACTTTTTATATTGTTTTTCTGCAGATAGGATTTCATTTTATCTGCGACCAACTCTGACTCACTTGCTAAACTCAGGCCATAGATTGCTGGCCCCCAGGAGCTTTGCCCTATTCCATATGCACCAGAATCGAGGAGATGATCTGTTAATTCATAGGATTGTTTTTCAGAGTAAATTCCACCCTGAACAGGCTTAAAGAAGAGCCCTGTCAGATTATCGATCGACGAGAGAGCGCTTCCAAATTTTTCGATATCCCGTGATAAAAATGAGGGCAGTAGTTGCATCATTACCAGACGACATATTTTTTCTGATGTTCCTTTGGTGGGCCGTAATTTACCGATTGCCATTTTTTCTTGTTCACCGGAAAGGCCTTGCTTCTCATCGGGGACTACAACTACAAAATTCCATTCCTCCGGAAAATCTAATCTCAAGAGTGTCTCAGGTGGGGTATCCACGGGGGTACCATTTACATCGAGCTCTTTTCCTGAATCGATTATTAATCCACCGTGTTGGAAACTTTGAATACCAATGCTGGATCTCTGGCCTCTTCCCAGAAGTTTTGATAGCTCCCAAACCGAGGTTCTAATTCCATGGAAATTTGATAAGGCTGTAGAAATAGCGAGAGCCAATTGGCTGCCAGATCCTAGCCCTTTGTGTTCAGGAATAGACTCATGAATACGAATTGAAACGTCTGAAGCTGTTTGGAAGTGTTTAGAGAAAGCTGTAACGTATTTTATAATTCTCTTTTCTAATTCCGGCTTAGCGTTTTGAATATTTAGTTGATGGCTTTTGCTTACAGTGATTGCTGTACATGGGTTCGCTAAAGTTACACCGATGCTTCCGTAACGTCTGCCCAAGTTTCCGTTTAAATCCATAAACCCGAGATGGAGCCGACTAAGTGTTTTTACATATATTGCCATTGGTGGACCTCTTAACTAAAATTCGAACCCAGTAATTGGATTTTTTGATCCCATCCATCTTTTTCTGTCAGGTGTCTGCATATATACAAAATGATGCCAGCATATCGGCAGTTCCTGAAGGTTATGCCTCGATTTTGAACGGAAATCCTAGTTTTTCAAAGCACCCTTAATTTCTTCCGGGTTATCAAGCACCGTAATGCCTTTCATGTTACGAAGTTTATTTGTATTTGAGGCATCAAGATCCCTGGTCAGCAATTCTAATTTACTGCCGTCGGGAAGAGTTGTATTAACTTCATTTCCTGCGTGTTCTACAGGAAGTAAATATATTTTTGTTTTGGTTCTGTTGGTCATGGATACTACATTTGTTAAAAGTGAATCAGATATTCCATGAACGATTTTCGCAGCAGAATTACCTGTTACAGGTGCGACCAGCAGAGTGTCGTATTTTCCTGTTTGCAAAGCTCCAACAACAAAGGGGGAGTTTGCATTTTTTTCGATCATAATTCTATGAGCGATTGTTTCTAAAGTATCCCATAGGCGATACATTTTGATTACCTGTTCTGCGGCTTTAGAGAGGATGGCGGTAATTTCCATGGTGCCGGTTGCTTGCAATTCTGTCATTACCTCAAAAATCTCAGGAAGAAGATCTCCGGCTCCAGTAATACCCCAGGCCAATTTGAACGGCTTTTTTTCTGTTTTTTCAGAATCCATAGTGTTTTTTGCCATTTCCCACTCCTCTCAATGCAAAATCACAGAGCTAGATTAGAGTTTAATTGTTGTTATGTGTGTAAGTCTTATTATTATCGTGTATGGAAGAGACTTTCTTTAAAAGGAATCGTTTGCTTTTTATCGGAAAAAAATTAAAAACTTCAGATAAAGCAAGTCCCTTCCATAGCACTTACGTAATTGTTATTTCTAAAAAAACAATTTACGCAATTACTACTTAACCATTGCATCTGAGCATTCGTAACACAAAACTCGAGGAAGTTTTTTCTTAAGTTTTTGTCGAGGAAAAGGATATCCACCTTCCCACATCTCAACATCTGCTCTTGTTTGATGCTCATTGCATAGGGCCATACCACATACAATACAAATAGCTATTGCATCAGTATCTTTACCGTTTTGTGCACATACGTAACATTTCATGATGACGACTCCTTAAGGTTATATCTCTTTTCTGTATCGAACCGCCTTGGAAAATCCCCTGGGCAATTCTGTTAAAACCTTTGACGCTAAAGGCCCAACAAAAAAGATTTAATTATTCAGGGCTGGTGCCAGCGATGAAGTCATATACAAACACTGCAGATATAGCTCCTGCAATTGGCGCAATAAGGTAAGCCAACATAAACTGATCCCATGGGTGAGCTCCACCAAAGATCATATTTCCAATATAAGGGCCAAAAGTACGTGCAGGATTAATTGAGGAACCAGTCAAAGGGCCAAGAGTAATTATTATACCAACAACAGCCATACCGATAATCCAACCAGCCCAACCTTCTGGAGCCCGGCTGTCGACAGCCACACCCATAATTGTAATCATGAGAAAGAATGTACCAATGAATTCACCAGCCATTCCCATGGAAAGAGTTATACCAGCAGCACTATTTATCGTAGTTGCACCTAATCCGTAAGCGGTGGATGCTTGAGTACCAATACAGGCTACGAGAGCTAATGCAGCAAGAACTGCACCTGCAGATTGGAAAAATATGTATGGTGCAACATCTTTCCAAGGGAACCTGCCCCTAACAGCAAGGGCAATTGTTACTGCCGGGTTTATATGGCATCCCGAGATTTTACCAAATACATGAATAGCAAGGACAACAGCAATACCGAAGGCCAATGCAATAGCCATGACGTCAGATAATCCTTTGACACCAACTATTCCAGCTACAACTCCAGCCCCAGGTCCAATCCAAACTAGCATGAAAGTACCAAACATTTCAGCGAGGTATTTTTGCATTGAGGTTGGTTCATTATCCATAATCTTAATACTCCTTATTCTTGTAGAAGAGTGTAGCTGAATCGGGGAGGTTTCCCTCCCTGATTCAGGAATATATCAGCACATTGTATGCTAATTAGATAGCTTCGTTCCACTGACAATAACCCTTCTTACCAGCACCGATTCCTTTAACATACGGAACACATCGTTTGTTCAACGCTGTTACGGCGCAGTTCTTACAACCTCTCATCGGTGAACCAGGTTTTGTTGGATCAAGCGCGATGATGTTGGTCATCAGAGTTGCAGTAGAACATTCTGGAGTTAAGTAACATGGAAAATCTGCGAGACTCATCAGAGCGGCAAAGCGCTGAGTTATAGCACAGGCAGGGTAGGTGTAACGTTGTGGATTCATAACTACTTCGTGGTTGTCAATTGGGCTTAAATCAATATCAATACCATTTATTGTCGCACCACCACCCTTGGGTTTAATATCAAGGATTTCTTCTCCGCGGCTCAGGATATCAATGAAATCCGCATTATGTAGTTCGTCTGCTTCACCACGTTTTGGATTCATTATTGCATAGTTATGAAAACGTTTGCTCAGCAAGTCAACTACCATCGGTGCTGTAAAACTATCTTGCCACAAGACATAAGCGGTGGCACATGCTGGTGCACCAGTTGCTACTGATAAAACTTTGTATGGATTTGCATAAGCATCCTGTTCAAGACCTCGACGCAGGGTGTTTTCAAAAACGTCCATGATAGATTCGTAAATGCCGAATACCATTTCGTCTTTAAACATATTGAATGCGGATTGAGCGATATGATGTCCAATGTCACCTACGCAATAAGCAGGAACAGTAACGATGTTTGCAGCATGTACGTTAGCTTTCAGTGCAGCAAGTACATATGGCTTCATTCTTTCTTTGTATGCTGCCATGTATTTACGTGTATCAAAAGAAGTGTGAGGACCGTTACCACCAAGATTGTGGGTGTCCATCAATTTGCCTTGTGCTTCAACTGGCTCTTCGTAGATATACTGAAATTGTTTTACTTCAGCAGCTTCAGCTTCACCAACAGTCTTGCCACTCTCAAGTGCGGCTCTGAAAGCACCACCAATTCCGTATGAGGTATTCATGCCCCATGATTTTGAAGAAATAATGGTACGCTTGTGGTCGAGCGGGATATCAAGATCAGCGAGGATTACATTGACAACATTCGGTACAGAACCGCAGGAATAGCCAAAATCCACAACACAGGTTAAGCCATACATTCCGCCATAACGACGAACGGACTCACGTCCTATAAGGGCTTGATTGTCAGCTATTGCAGCAATAAACTTCTTCATGGAATCTTTGAATCCAGGATACTCATCGTAAAGAATTTCAAGAATCGGTGGGGTTTGATAATGCTCAACAAAGGGGTCATCTTCCGGACGAATAGTATCAGTCAAACTGCAAAGAATTTCATAGTGTGCGTTTACAGATTGTACATGAAGATCAATAACTTCCTGAGACTGGCCTTCGGCTGCTGTTTTTTGCATAATAGAAATCCCCAAAGTTGCAATCAGGAATTCCCCACTAT
>CAZDJE010000090.1:0-15280 GCA_964505715.1 uncultured Desulfocapsa sp.
TCTTCGCTTACCCGGAGTCTTCGCTTACCCGGAGTCTTCGCTTACCTGCTAAACAATTATACTCCAAGAGTACTTCCTTCGGGGCGCATTCAGAGTTGAGGGTATTTTTTTGCCCTCGCTGAATAGTTACTAAATGCTTTGACTTTAAGTAAGTCCTTTTGTTATCCTTATTGTAATGGTGCTCTGGCTCACAAAAGCTGTCACCACAAATCAAGTAATTCTGAATTATTTGTAAACTCAACTGGTTAATGTCTACACAGGGCAATTATACTGACTTACTTATTGTTTACCAGTGTTAGTTGTAATACTGTTTTGTTAGTAACGTTTTCCTGGAGCAAGAAAGAATTGGATAAGATTTCAGTAATTATTATCGATGATCATCCTGTTATTCGTCACGGAGTCACCTCTGTTTTAAAAAAACAATCCGATATGATTGTGGTTGGAGAGTCTGAGGCAGCAGCCTCCGCACTCCCTCTGATAAAAAGTTTGCAACCTGATGTGGTAATTCTTGATATTACCATGGCTGGTATTAGCGGAATTGACCTGATTCCATATATCAAAGCCCTTTCTGAAAAGACCAATATCATCATCTACTCCATGCACCAAAATCATGATAATATTTTCCGGTCATTTAATGCTGGTGCAAAGGGATATGTATTAAAAGCCGATGAAATAAAAGACCTTCTTACCGCTGTTCGTGAAGTTATGCTTGGTAATATTTTCCTCAGTCGTTCCCTTCCCCAAAACTTCACAGAACAGATGCTAAACGGCAAAGGCGAGCAAGGTGTTCTCTCTGTCCTCTCCCCCCGGGAACATGAAATTGCAAATCTCCTTGCTCAGGGTATGACCCCCGATGAGATAGGTGAGGTGCTCTTTATCAGCCCCAAGACCGTACGCGTTCACCGTACCAACATTATGCATAAACTCAACTGTGGACGATCAAATGAACTTCTCTTGTTATTACGGGATTGTTTCCCGCAATAACTCGCAGCCCCTTGTCTTCACAGTTCAATTACTGTATTGAATTATTTTCAAAGAGAAGATATCCCGATCCCTGCCCAACATCATGACCGCTCTCTCTGCTTTTAAGGGAGAGAACGAACACACCACTGGACAGGTATTGCTGTTCCCTGGCAAAATCCATCACGAGCGATGCCAGATCAGATGCACCTTCGTCTATTGATTGTCTATATGCAAAATCATTATCATACCACCTGATCTCGCAAAAAAGAGTCATAGAAACTCTCTGCTCATCAATATTTTCTGCAACACCGTGGATAACAAACATTTCACTCGTCTCTTCAACGAATTCCGTTCCACAGAAGAGCTCTATTCTCGCACTGCCTTTAGAGTCGAACCCAGACCCCTTACCGCACTTAAACAGATGCGTCTGAATCAGAAGCGGTTGATTCTTGTTAAACCATTTTGCTACAAGTACATCCTTTATCAGAGACAATGATTGTTCCGAGTCTTTGTGTTTCATATCGCCCACCAATATGCAATCCATCTTTTACTTAATACTAGAAATGAAGAATCGATTTTACCTCCAGCTCACTTCAATTCATCTTAAAGCTGGTCTCCCGACCAAAAACAAGAAACCCTCTTCCCTGGCCAAGGTCCTCCTTCGCTCCATCTTTATCTTTTTGATACAGATGTACACTGAATACTGAGTCGGAAAGTTGTTCAGCTTTTCTACCAAATTTCAGCCAGAGAGAATTTTCGACAATTGCTTTCTTATTCTCTCGCTTCAATGAAACCTTTTTTGAAGAATACGAGTTTAATAATAAGAACAGAGTAAAGGACTCCTGTTGTTTGAAAGTGTTTTCAACCACCCCTGAAACCGTAATCTCTAATTTACCATCCAATTCGACCACATCTTCAAAATCAATTTTTGTTCTTAACATACCTTCTGAGCCAGTATAATTTGCATTGTCTATAAGAAAATCTTTCGATTCAACAATGATTTCCATATCATGTTTTTCTAGCGAAATGGCAAGGAGTTCACCCACCATGTCAAAAACGGCTAATTCTTCGTTACCTGATACAATCTCAACATTCTGTTTACATTCTGTTAAAAGTTCCATCATATCCAATCCTCATTTTGAGTTTTACTTTAAGTTGGATTTAATATAGGTTCTTATTGACCTTCGTGCTTGGCAGTTTACGCCTATGTTTTGGCAGTTTATGCCACACTACTACGATAATTTCATTTTTTGCCAGAGAGTCCATTATGTATTTAACAAAATTAGCGAGTATCCAGCTTGTACTCTGGAAAATGCTGGAACATTATGGAAAAGATCCAGAACCGGTATTTAAACAGGTACATTTGAATCCAGAGTTGATGCACCAACCTGGCGAGCGATATTCTCTAAATAAAATACGTGATTTATGGGAAGAGATGGCAAGGAGGATAGATGACCCCTGCTTTGGGCTCACTGCTGCCACCTGCTGGCACCCATCCCACTTTGGGACAATGGGCTACGCCATGTTGGTCAGCAAAAGCCTTCGAGTTACCCTCAAGAGACTACTACGATTCCACAGGGTAATATCCGATGCTAATTTTGGTGAACTCCACGAGGACAAAAAGACAAACAGTCTTGTCTTTACGCTTAAATACCATGACGAATCTCCATATTCATATGGACGCGAAGATGCTGCACTTGCCTGGATAATGAGTATTTTACGAGTGAACTATCATCAGGATTTCGCACCGGTTTCCGTCGAACTGACTCATAGTAAACCTGAATGCAGTGGCCAGTATTATAAATTTTTCCAGGCCCCGGTCTCTTTTGATTCTCCAAACTGTCGTCTGTCGCTCTCACTCGACGTTGTAGACCAGATACTTTCAAGCAGTAATGAAATACTGGCAGAATTTGGGGATCAAGCAATGACTGCATACGTGGCCTCACTCGATAAAGGAACAGAAATCACCCATATCAAAAAAATAATGGTTGCCAATATGCCTTCCGGGAAGGTGACGGTGGAGCAGGTTGCAGAAGAACTAGGAATCAGCGGCAGAAAACTACAACGGATTCTGCAGGAAAAAGGAACGACATACCTTACAATATTGAATGATACACGTATGGATATAGCAAAAAGCTATATTCGGAATCAAAATATGGACCTCACTGAAGTAGCATTTCTGCTTGGATTTGCAGAGTTATCTACTTTCTCACGCTCATTTAAACGGTGGACGGGTAAATCCCCCATACAATTTCGAAAAGCCGCATAATATCGTAACGTCAGCAGCACTCCAACTACGTCCGTTTTTGCCTCCTCGAAGAGCATGAATATGAGTATGCTCCGAGCCCAAAATAAACGAACTTGAAGCACACAGTCTGCGCTTACCTGCTAAAGTTCAGAATTAAGGGTAATGAGGTGCTCTCGTTGAATAGTTAGCTAGTATTTTTGAATAAAAAAAAATCCCGTTTCTCCACAGAAGAGATAACAGGATTTTTCAATTTTCCGTCTAACGACAGATAATACTTACTACAACTACTGAAGTTCTAATTAATCGCTTCAGAAAGTTTGGAGCCAGCTTTGAATTTAGCTACATTCTTAGCTGGAATATCGATGGTTTTACCGGTCTGAGGATTTCTTCCCTTACGAGCCTCACGTTTTGAAACAGAAAAAGTACCAAAACCTACCAAAGTAACTTTGTCGCCATTCTTCAAGGTCTCAGCGATGGCTGCGAGAGTACTGTTCAGCGCTTTTTCTGCTGCTGCTTTTGAAATGTCTGCGGCACCTGCAATATTCTCTACTAATTCCTTTTTGTTCATGGATCCCTCCCGGAAAACTACTTTTCTGATTAAACAGGACACAGACAGATCTGCTCCCCTCATCTCTTCTATATTTCTTTAATAAAAGCATGGTTGATTGTCAAAAGAAAAAAAAGAAAAACCGGCTTTTAGAAACTATTATAGATTTCTCTACAACCCTTTATTATCATGCTTTTACATACTAATTTTCCCAAACACCTTAACTGAAGATCCATTCAGAAGCAAGGAACAATCTCCTCATCAGGAAAACATATCAGCTCAAACAAATCCCTCTAACGACGGGAAGTTAGATCAAGTAGAATCCTGGAGAACCCGATTGATTGAAAGAATGGAATAATATCAATTCGTACAGAGGATGTTAATAAGCGTTCCCCATCTTTTCCGGTGAGTTCAAGAACAATACTCTTTCCTTCAGGCCTTACCCGACACCCAATAAAACCACGCTTTAAAAGAAAATCCTCACATTTTTCAACAAGAGTGAGTCCCTCTTTGTCTATCCCTCTGCCTTCAGGCAGACGTGTCGCAAGACAGGAGTTGGATGCTTTATCATGATTGCTTAAATTGAATTCTCTGGCGAGTAATCGAACGTTCACCTTATTCAAACCTGCATCAAGCAATGGGGTCTGAACACCAAGTTCATGAATAGCGCGAAAGCCTGGTCGCCCTGTTTTCAAGTCATCAACGTTGCTTCCATCAAAGAGAACCTGACAGCCCAGTTTTTCAATGGTACGGAGAAAACTTTGGTACATTCGTTTCTTACAAAAATAGCAGCGATCTTGAGTATTTGCAACAAATTCTGACCAGATAAGAGGGTGGAGCTCTATCTCCTGCCGCTTATTCTGTTCTATCTGCAGCTCGTCAAGGATAGTAGCAGCACTCTGTTTTTCACGATCGCTGACTAGTTCGGATATTCCATGGAACACAGTGACTTTTTCTTGGCCCATGGCCTCTATTGCAGCATGCAACAGCAGTGTGGAATCCACCCCGCCGGAAAAAGCAACCGCAACAGTTTCATACTTCCGGATAGATTCAAGAAGAATTTTATATTTATCGTGACTATTCAGGATTTTTGTCCTCAGGACCTATCCGCATCCGGCAGAAGATCTGCAGGTTTGTTCAGCAGAAACTTTCCATCCATCATCCAGGATTTCAGGGTTTCAGCTATTTCCCGGGCCATCGGAAGACTTGAAAGCGGTGCAGTTGGTACACTTTTACCATTCACTTCAATGGATCCGGTTTTTAACTGGGCGTAGCTCACTTCCCCATAGGTTCTGTTAATACCATTGGAATAATCATAGCCGTAATCTATAACCTGGGTAAAGAGTTCTGCGTCGGAAACGCCGGTGTAAGCGGCCATTTCTGCATTTAAAATCGGTATGGGTACTCCAAGGCCAACTGCCATGGTATTTCCATAGCCAAGGATTGATATGCCGCGGATATATCGAGATGACATCTGTTTCATATCACCCTGAACCATTATCGTTCCTGCCGGACGTACAGGAGTTCCATTCTCATGACGTGGGGCGTTGGGGTTATGCTGACTACCATGTGAAGTAACATAGCCAATACCACCACCAAGAAAAATCCTGGTACCAATTCCAATGGTCTTATAGTGCGGATCATTAAATAACGGACTCAGTTCACCGGCACTGCAAAAGTTGGCATTTTTACAATGGGGTTTTAAGGTCCCCATATAGGTATGCACAGCTTTATCCGAAAGATTCACTGCGCAGTTATAATTCTGATAACCATTTCTGGGATTGCAGAGCATAGCATAGGGAAGTTCATCAAGTGTGAACTCTTTCTTCATCTTTCTAGCAAGGTAACAATCTGTCCCGTAGGCCTTAGCTTCTAGAAACACCTTTTTCCCAGCAAGTAAATCTTCAATGACATGCCCACCGCCATAACGAAATTCACCTGGATACAATTTATTTAAGGGATCATCTTCAACGGGTTCCGTTGCCCCTATGTAACAATCCACTGCTGCCAGACCGGCATAGGCAGAAACCTTATTAATCCAGACCTTGGATGCTTTAATAGTCGGAGTCATCTGACCAAAGTTCAAAAACGCTCCGGACGAACACATGGGAGAAAAGGTTCCGGTGGTAACAACATCCACTTCCCTTGCTGCCTCTTCAGCACCCTTTGATTTTACAATAGCAACCATCTCTTCAGCGGTGACAATAACAGCCTCTCCCGCTTTAATTCTGGCATTAATTTCTTCGTAGGTTTTTTGTACTGGTTTATCACTCATGACTGGCTTTTCTCTTTTTATAAAACAATTCAACACTGTTATATATTGGGGTTATAAAACGTATATTCATTCTTAAAAAGTGACTATATCTCGGCAGGACGCCTTATTCCAGTCCTTTTTACAACTTGACATACTTTTTTGTTTTTCCTACATTGCGCTAATAATATTCTGAATCCGTACTAAAAAGAGATATCCTGCTGACGGTATGCAGGTGTTTTGCAGCACAAAACAGGAAATACGACTTGAATGTTTTGTTCTCAAAAATCACATTCCACCTAACATGGAATATAACTTGATAAAAATAAACCTTTTCTGAAAAAGGAATACAAATGGCCAGTGATCTTACCCCGGTTCGCGATGGAATCGACAAAATTGACAACACCATTCTTGATCTTCTAAAAGATCGTCTTTCCCTTGCCAAATCCATCGGCCACCTGAAAAACGAAAACAAGCGAGCCAAGTGGGATCCGTTACGGGAACGACAGATTTACGAACGGCTGACCGAACTCAACAAGGGCATTTTTCCAAACGAAGCACTACACTCTATCTTCCATGAAATCATAACCACCTGCAGATTATCTCAGCAGAAAATCACCGTTTCATACCTTGGTCCGGAGGCCACCTTCACCCATCTTGCCGGTGTGAAATATTTTGGCCACTCTGCGACCTACAGTCCCATGGAATCAATTTCAGATGTATTTTCGGAGGTGGAAAAAGGAAGAACCCAGTACGGAATTGTTCCCGTTGAAAATTCCATTGAGGGAGCTGTTTTTTCAACTCTTGACTCCTTTATGAAGTACAGAACGAAGATTTGCGGCGAAGTACGAATGGAAATCACCCACAATCTGGTCTGTCAATCGGGAGACATTAACGATATCCAGACCGTGGCATCCCATACCCAACCACTTGCCCAGTGTCGGGAATGGCTGCGCAAGCACTTGCCATCCTGTCCCACTCTCCCGGTTTTTTCAACGGGCGCTGCAGCTCAAATGGCGGCCAAAAACCCAAATATCGGAGCAATAGCTTCTTCACTTGCCATTAAGACCTATGATTTGCAGGTGGTTGTAAAAGGAATTGAAGATTATCGTGGCAACACGACCAGATTTCTCGTTATAGGCAAAGAATCCCCCTCACCCAGTGGAGCGGATCGTACATCTCTACTCCTTGGTCATATGGAACGTCCGGGTGCATTAAATGAAATTTTGAGTGTAATTGCCCGTGCTGGAATCAACCTCGCCAAAATTGAATCCAGACCAATCAAAGGAAAGCAGTGGAAGTACCTCTTCTTTCTTGACCTCATGGGCCATATCGAAGATGAGAATGTCAAAGACTGCTGTAAAACGCTGAATGCTCTCTGTTCCTACTTTGAATGGCTCGGTTCCTATCCGGTCTCGGATGAATCAGCCACCGATGCGTGACATTTGCCCGCTGCATTTCGCATGATCTTCGGCCAGAGTATGTCCCTTGGGCTTATCAAGAATAGTCTGCTTGACAAGCCCTCTGATTTCATCGTCCGTCGCCCCACTTCTCAATAAAGTTTTCAGATCGGCCTCCGTATCATGGAGAAGACAGGCTCGTAAGCGTCCGGCAGAAGTCAGGCGCAAACGATTACAGGTATCACAGAAATGGTGGCTTATCGGACTGATAAAGCCAACCTCTCCCTGCAAACCACCCTCGGTGGTCAACGAATAGACTCTGGCAGGACCATCCATTTTACAACCGGGTAATGGTTCAAGTTCGCCAAGAGTTTCTATTCTTTTTTTAAGATCATTTGAAGAGATATATGATGCTTCATTCCATGTGGACTGCGTCCCCACGGGCATAAATTCGATAAAGCGAATTTGATACGGTTTTTCCAGGGCAAGCCGTGCAAAATCTACAAATTCATCATCATTAACCCCGTTCATGGCAACCACATTGATTTTGACATCAAATCCAAGACGCCCTGCGGTCTCTATCCCCTGCCATACTTTATGAAAAAGATCGGCTCCAGTTATTTCCTTAAACCGCTCAGGCTTCATGGTATCGAGTGAGATGTTGAGCTTACGAATACCTGCATCATACAACCCTGCTGCCTTTTCATGTAACAGCACGCCGTTGGTTGTCACGCGAATCTCATCTAGCCCATCAAGTTGTGCCAAGGATTGAATAAAACTCATAACTCCCCTACGGACGAGGGGCTCACCCCCAGTGAGTCGAATCTTATTCATCCCCATTCCTACAACCAGTTTCACTATGCGCAATAATTCTTCATAGCTCAAAAGATCTTCATGCTGAAGGACCTCAAGCCCTCCATCATTATCCACCGGCATACAGTAGACACAACGAAGATTACATCTATCCGTTAAAGACAAACGAAGGTAAGATATGGTTCGTGCAAACATATCAACGAGTTCGCCACTATTATTGAGATTCAGTTTTGCTTTTGTCATTGTTCTACCATTGAAGGAAGTGGTTAGATTTTTACGTATATAATATACTATATCCCACACATCATTGACTTTGAGTGGAAGGACTAATATATTGGCATCCTCTTACCCTGATTATACCTTTTCCGCCAGCAGTTATTTGCTCTGGAGGCAATAACAACAGTGACACAAATAGACAAACAAACATGCTAACTCTTGGAATCGAAAGCTCCTGCGATGATACTGCTGCTGCAGTACTTGAAGATGACTGTAACCTGCTCTCCTCAGTTCTGACCAGCCAGGATACTATCCACACAAGGTTTGGCGGCGTTGTGCCGGAGCTTGCCTCCCGCCGCCACCTTGAATCCATAGTGCCTGTGGTCAATGAAGCGCTTACACGAGCACAGGTGACTCTGCAAGACATTGACCTTCTTGCTGTTACCCAGGGACCCGGTTTGATAGGATCATTACTTGTAGGTTTTTCCTATGCCAAGGCGCTCTCCTATGTGACGAAAACTCCCTGTGTAGGGGTGGATCATATGGCTGGACATATTCTTTCTGTCTTTCTTGAAGAAGAAAAACCTGACTTTCCTTTTATTGCACTCGTTGTTTCCGGTGGAACAAGCTCAATCTACAGAGCAGACAGCTTCACCGAATTTACCCTACTTGGTCGCACCCGGGACGATGCCGCCGGAGAGGCTTTTGATAAAGTAGCGAAACTGCTTGGATTTGCTTATCCAGGTGGTCCAATTGTCTCAAAACATGCAGAGCAAGGTTGCGCAGATGCTATTAAATTTCCCCGTTCCTGGCTGGAAAAAGATTCTCTAGATTTCAGCTTTTCAGGATTAAAAACATCTGTATTAAATCACTGTAACCGGGAAAATCAAAAACATATCCCCTTACAGATTGCAGATATCTGTGCCTCCTTCCAGGAAGCGGTGGTCGAAATACTGGTGGAGAAAACACTTCTTGCTGCCTCCCAGCAAAAGATACAAACGGTGGTGCTTGGTGGTGGTGTCTCTTCCAACCCACGTCTCAGAAAATTCATGGCGCAACGCTGCGCTGAAGAGACAAAAACTCTATATGTACCTCGCCCTGTCCACTGTACCGATAACGGCGCCATGATAGCGCTCGCAGGCTTACACAGTCACAGGAAAACGTCCACCTTTTCATACGACAACGATGTTTATTGCCGTTCCCTGCTTGCCTGAACGTTATGAATCCAAAACGTACCTTTCGCTACTATTATTTAAAGTTTATACGATTACAGGGAGATCCACAGTCCCTTGCAAGAGGATTTGGTATTGGCATTTTTCTTGGGATTACCCCAATAATACCGTTCCATACACTGTTAAATATTATTGTCACTTTTATCACCAGGACCTCAACAATTGCCTCCCTGCTCGCCTCTGTTATCGTGTGCAATCCGCTGACCTATATCCCCCAATATTACCTTTCAACGATTATCGGAAACGCCGTCACCCCCTACAATTTCACCTGGGAACGCATGCAAGTTGTGCTTAACTTTCTGCTTTCTAAACCGGGTATTATGGAATCAATAAAAGCTCTTACAAGCCTGGGGTACGAGGCTGTGGTTGTTCTGCTCGCCGGAGGAGTAATTTTGGCCATGCCATTCACAATTGTCGGATATTTTCTTTCTTTACGACTTTTCATCAAAATCCGGCAAAAACGGAAGAGCAAACAGATACTCACCTAACTGGGAACCATATTAGGTCACTCAAATAAGATTCACCTTTAACATTCAACTTGTATTGTATTATTCTTTAGTAAATGGTTAGATTGTAGGAGATTATTCCCAAGAATACTAAATGAACTTTACACGACTTAAAAAATTATATTACCTCAAGTTTGTGAGGATAAAAGGTGCCCCGAAGGATATTGCCTGGGGTGCGTGTATAGGTGCGTTGATCGGAACCATGCCGGTGATGCCATTCCATACCATCGGTATTATAGCCGTCTGTGTGATGACCAGAACTTCAACCATGGCAGGGCTGCTCTCAAGCCTGGTTATCAGTAACCCATTCACTTATATTCCTATCTATTACCTGAGCATGGTGATTGGTAACTTCGTTACTCCATATGATATCAGTTGGGAAACGATTCACACGATCCTTCAAGTCATAATCTCTGGACACGGCTTTAAAGAATCTGTTTACATGCTCGCCAATCAAGGGACCGAACTTATCGTAGTTATGATAAGCGGCGGATTAGTACTGGCTCTACCGACAGCCACTATCTGGTATATTTTTACCCTGCGTCTCTTTCTCAAAGTCAGGGAAAAGCGCATGCAGAGACATGTCCTGCGTGCTAAAAAGAAGAAAAAAATCAAAAAAAAGAAACGCAATGACTAGATACGGTGCAACCAGAAAATCACTCCGGGAAGAAAACCTGGCACCAAAAAAACAGTTAGGCCAGAACTTCCTTGTCAACAAGGCAACCGCAGAAGCTGTGGCACGCTGTGGTCCCATCCTTCCCGATGATATTATTATCGAAGTGGGAGTAGGACTTGGTGCGCTCACTCAGCCCATAGCTGATCAGGCATTGCAGGTTATCGGGTTTGAAATTGACAGTGGGATTGTCCGTTTTCACAAAGAAAAAAATGACCTTCCCGAGAATGTGTCCCTGCTCCATCAAGACATTCTTAAGGCTGATTTCGATCACCTACAACAACTGAGTAAGGGGCCAATCAAGATTATGGCAAACCTGCCCTACTCCATATCCAATCCATTTCTTTTTAAATTAATAGAACATCAGGAAAAAATGAAATGGGCCACCATTATGCTTCAAAAAGAGGTCGCCGATCGTCTCACCGCAGAACCTGGGACCAAACAGTATGGAATTCCAACTGTTCTACTGAAAAGCTGCGCCACGGTCAAATCACTCCTGACCTTAAAACCTCCCGAATTCCACCCTCGTCCTAAAATCGATTCAGTAGTTGTCTATATTGATTTTTCCTCACCCGAGGATATCAACAGCAGAGACTACGATAAAGCTCTGTTTACAAAAATTGTCCGTGCCGCATTCAGCCAACGAAGAAAAACCCTTCTAAACACCCTTACTGCCGGTAGGTTTTTTAGACAGAGAGCAGACAATGATAAGCAACTTGAGAAGCAACTTACAGGTGATGCCATAGAAAGAAGCGCTATCTCTCCAAAAGTACGTGCAGAAACTCTTCACCTTGATGATTTTATAGACCTGACCGAGTCTTTCTCTCAAGCAATCAGCGAATAACAGCGACAACAGCTTCATCACACAATAGTTGGGACATCCCACTCAAAACTTCGCCCTCCGTTTCTGACCATATACCCAATAAAACTACATGTTTTTTTAGTGTAAAACTCAAACCAATATCTGATTACGTACAAAGCTCAACCATTTTGTCTGTCATTCCCGTGGAGGCGGGGATAACACATCTGGTTACTTGTAATTCTTACGTTTTATCAGTGTATTACGCCTCAAACATATTCCGTTGGCTGAGTTTTATACGCAATCAGAAACCAATATGGCCAAAACAGACTCTTTTTTCAAGATGCGTTACAGCACTTTACAGGTCATACACTATTATCCATCCCGTCACCAGTAACGATAATATGAACACCACGGTAAGATAGTGGGTTCATGTACCAAACATTTTCAACACGTTGTTACTTATGTTCTCAGGGCGTATACGTAACAATTCCCGATTCTCATAATTATCAAGAAAAATTACCAAGTATACTGTATGTATTGCTCTTCCTATGGAATATAGAATTATTCATGGTATTAAATTTATCATCATGGATAATCGTCGGAAAAATTTGCAGCAGGGTATTTTAGCTTTTTGGAAAAGCAACACAGATACTCATAAGACCTTATTATTAGATATTTGCAGTATCAAGAGGGAATGGATTTGACGATCACGGCACTACAAGAATTTTTTAATGAGACTGTTAAGCTACCTTCACTTCCAGAAGTAGCACTTAAAATTCTTGAAGCTGTGCGGCAGGAGGAAAACTCTTTTGATGAAATAGCCAAAATCATTATGGCTGATCCGGCTCTTACTGCACGTATTTTAAAAGTTGCCAACTCATCTCTGTTCGGATTGCCCAATTCGGTCAAATCACTAAGCCAGGCCACAGCTTTAATCGGTACCAATATTCTTAAAAACATTGCCCTATCCTTTGTGGTCGTTCAGGAATTCCAGAATGTATCCCAGGGTAGTTTTGACCTGAATCTTTTCTGGAAAAGATCAATTACGACAGCTATTACTGCAGAAACATTAGCTAAATATATTAACCTAAAAGATCCGGATCTTTTTGTTTCTGGGTTGTTGCAAGATATAGGAGGCCTTATTTTATACCTTGTTGCTCCCGATACGTTCGATGCCGTCCAGGATGAGCAACGAGTGAACAATAAAACTGTCTGTGAGGCTGAGCAGCAACAATTTGGTTTTGATCATACCGAGGTCAGCTATCACTTACTTTCGATATGGGGATTGCCAGAGAAAATGTGTCAATCAATTCGACTCCATCATTCCGAGATGAAGGGCGATAGGTATGATGAGTCGGCTATGATTCTACAACTGGCAGACAAGGTCTCAGCAATATACCACGACATGAACAGTAATATGTTATCCATAGAGGTCCATCGTAGTTTGGAGGACCTATACCAACTCACCACCGAACAGATAGACCAATTTATCGATATAATTGGTGAGAAAAGTAAGGAAATTCTAGAGTTGTTTACAATAGACCCTGGCGATATCAAACCTTTTTCTTTCATTATGCAGGAAGCCAATGACGAGCTTGGCCAGTTAAATTTCTCTTATGCTCAAATGCTACTGGAATTAAAAGAATCAAAACAGAATTCTGATAAGTTGGCATTAAAATTGAAGCTTGCCAATGATAATCTACGGGAACTTGCTTACCGTGATGCGCTAACAGGCTTGTTTAATCATAGATACTTTCAGGAGATTATGGAATCAGAACTTGAGAGAGCTGGGCGTTATAAGCATCCTCTTTCTCTTATACTGATTGATATTGATTTTTTTAAAAAGGTTAATGACAAATTTGGCCATCCAGCAGGTGACTATGTTTTGCATGAAGTTGCACAAACGATGACTGAACTGGTGAGAAATTGTGATATTGTTGCTCGTTATGGTGGCGAGGAGTTTACTATTATACTACCCGAAACAAGCGCTTCCTCTGCAAAAGTTTTAGCCCAGCGAGTACGACGTGGAATCGAGCAGTTAAACATCCATTATGAAGACCATTCAATTCCTGTTACCATCAGTTGTGGTGTTAGCAGTTGTGATTTCAACACCAGCAAAATGACACGCTCCGCATTTATCAAGCATAGCGATCAGGCTTTGTATAAAGCGAAAGAAAATGGTAGAAACAGGGTGGAAATATAAACTGTAGTCATTCCCAAACTTGAACGAACAGCTGATTGAGATGTTTTTTTCCTGTGGTTAATATAGCCTCTGGCATCTTGTCGATTTTTCCATCTGTCACTCACGTACATGTCTACTGTTGCTAAGAAGGATAGAGAGTATTTACCACCCGTGCTCTACGCCATTACCCGTAAAAGCACTGCAATATCATTGTCTTTTACGTAATCGGTTCCCCCTACCAGTACTCTTCCTGGGACATAAAACACCCTTCCAGTTCCTCCATTTTTCGGGTTCTGGATGGTTAGATCTCTTTCTTGGATACCATATAACCCGAGGTTGCAAGTTTCACCGATCTTCATACTACCCCCTCACCATAAACTCGAATATAATTCTAAGAACAACTGACATCTCATGGCATCATATCTATGTTAGTGACGCCGAGTAGGAATAAACTATTTTTTCCATATGTTTCGGTTTAATATCTGAGTAAGCGACAAAAGTTACTAGATCGAAGGTAATATCATGGACATTGTCCATATATATATTTCCATAATGGGCTCCAATTCTAGCAGTAATTATAATGTAGCACTTCGAGGCCATCCAATGTCTTTCATTAAAGAAGAGAATATCGGCAAAATCAGTTTTATCAGCTCAGCACTTCTTGTTGTCCTGCTTACAACAACTTTGGGTTGCATCTTCATTTATTCCAAATACAAACACTTTGAAGAAAATTTAATCAGGGTGGAAAAAAATTTCACCGATGTACAGAAAGAACGCCTCCGTTCAGAAGTGAACATACAAATTGGCCGTTTCAATGTCCGGCGCAACAACATTGAACGAGCCCTCAAAATATCTATTGAAAACCGGGTGAATGAGGCCCATGCAATCGCTCAGAATCTGTATCAGCTAAAGAATAAAAGTCCTGAGGATATACAATCTCTCATCAGGGAGGCCTTGCGCCCTATCAGGTTTAATAATGGCAGAGGGTCTATATTTATCAGAACCCTAGATGGGAACTCTGTGCTTTATTCACCTGACACTGCGCGGGAAGGGGTAAATGTCAACTTGCCCCCACACCAGAACAGAAGTGAACTTTTCCAAAAGATGATTGATATTGCCCAAAGCGATGGAGAGGGTTTTATCAAGTATCATAGGCCCAAGCCTGGAGGTGGAGAAAATGAATTCTTTGAAAAGATTAGCTTTGTTAAATGTTTTGAGCCGTTGGGTTGGATCATTGGCAGTAGCGAGTATCCTGATAATATCGAAGAAAATCTACGACAAAGCCTCATCAATTATCTCAATAATGTCGTTCCTGATTTAGATTCTCCGGATTACCTCTTTGTCTACAAGATTTATGACATAAATGGAGGTAATGACTTTGCTTCCATGCTGATAAACCCCAATCGCCCAGACCTTATTGGCCAGAAAATCTCCGATAGCTATACGG
>CAZDJE010000091.1:0-15234 GCA_964505715.1 uncultured Desulfocapsa sp.
AAAGCACTACTTCTTTTTAGAAATATATTTAAGCATAAATTCGAGTGATAACAAATTTTTTTCTGGTATGAGTACTCACAATTAGTCCATTTTCTGTGACTTTTTCTTTTTGTATTCCATCCGTATAGCACGTTTCATCATGGTAAGGCCAATGGGTTTTGGATAAAAGCCATTAATCTCCCGTAAAAATTCTTCGTCATGAATATCCAAGCAGCTTTGCGTACTAATTGCGATGGCTCTGATTTCAGGTGATTTCTGTCTTATTTTCCGTAACATCGAAAATTTTTGGGTATCTGATACCTGAATGTCGACTATCAAAAGATCATAGTTATGTTTTTGAGCGATTTCGATGGCACTAGTAGTATTCTTGACAGAATCCACTCTCCATTCTCTGGAACTAAGTCCAAGAACAAATGCTTTGCAGAGTATGGGGTCCTCATCTATGACTAGTATTCGCAATTTCATCATGAAGACCCCTCAACCTCATATTTACACCTTAAACTTACCAGACATTTCATGGAGATCGTTTGATAATTTCGAAAGTTTCTCCACGCTGCTAGTCACTAATGCACTAGAATCACTCATCTCTTCTGCTGCCTGGTTTACCTCACTTATATCTCTGGCGATTTCAGAGGAAACAGCTGAGCTTTGCGCTACATTTTCAGACACTTCCTGCAGTCCCTGGCTCGCCTGAACCATATTGGTGGCAATTTCTCCGGTGGTTGCCGTCTGTTCCTCAACCGCTGCAGCAATAGTTGAGACAATAATATTAATCTCGCTAATGACTGAGGAAATCTGGCCAATCTGATCGACAGTCCCCTTTGTTGAATGCTGGATAGAACTAATTTTTTCCTTAATCTCACTGGTTGCTCCAGCCGTCTGTTTGGCAAGATCTTTAATCTCATTTGCTACTACGGCAAAACCTTTACCAGCTTCTCCGGCACGGGCTGCTTCTATGGTAGCATTCAGTGCCAGTAAGTTAGTCTGGTCAGAAATCTCTGTTATAGTTTCAGTTACCTTACCAATTTCATCGGCTGCATGGCCAAGTTCCGCAACTTTCTCAGAGGCGGATTGCACATCCTTAACGGCTTCTGCTGTAATAACGCTAGCCTTTCCTGTGTTTTCAGAAATTTCATTGACTGCTGCAGTCAATTCGTCCGCACTCGAGGCTACCATACTGACATTAGCAGTTGCCTCTTCCACAGCAGCAGCGACACTATCCATATTGGCACTCATTTCTTCAGCTGCGGTTGCAACTGATTTTGCCCTTTCCGAAGTTTCTATTGCACTGGCAGTCATCTGTTCTGAAGCACTTGAAAGTTCTTCAGATGTCGAAGACAAGGTCTCTACACCGCTGTTAATTTCGATAAGTACAGAACCTGTTTTTCCCACAAGCAAGTTTATGGCCTTTGCGAGTAAACCCACTTCATCTTTTTGCTCAATTGCTAGAGTCTCTCGAAAATCACCATCGGCAACTTTTTCAGCAAAATCAACACTACGACCTAGCGGTGCTGCTATTGTGCCAGCTATTAACCTGGCAAAGACAGCAATACCTAGTGCCAGAGCGGCAATGGTGATGAGAATGGTCTTGTAAATAGACTTCACCGGTTTATCCACTTCAGCTTTATCAACTTCAGCTAATAAGCCCCAGGTTATATCACCCACCTTAACTGGCGTATAGGCTGAGAGGACAAGATTTCCGTTGTAATCATTAACAATATCGGCCCCACTTTTACCTTCGAGAACGGCTTGACTGGCTTCTGTATCCACACCATTATTGCTCACATTCCCGGCGAAAGATGCCATGATTGAATGACCTTTGGGATCAAGATACGAATCAGATCGCATCAGCTTGTCCGAACCGATAAGATATGTCTCACCGGTTTCTCCCATACCATCTCGCTGCTGCATTATTTTATTTATTGCAACTATTGAGATCTGCAGGGCAACGACTCCGATAATTTCACCGTTATCCTTAATGGGTGCAGCAATAAACTGCGCAGGAAGATTATTTGAAGGTGGGTAATTCTTGGTGTCAGACAGAGCAACTTTCCCCTCATGGGCTGCTATACGCCACACATCTCTTAAGGATGAGCTTATTTCATTGGTTCTCTGACCAAAATCAGCTTCTTTTGTTACTGTAAAAGATGTGTCGCCATGGTCGGGACACATCAGAAGAATATCGTAATATCCATACTGTTCCATATAAAATTTCAGGTTTGGAAAATATTTGTCATGTACCTGACGATAGAAATTAGGTGCTTCAAACTTCTCATTGGTAAGACCTTTGAACTGTCCACCATTCGTTCCACCACCTGCATCAAAAGCAGCATCCAAATCTTTCATGGCTTGTAGGATAAAAGGATTGTTAGCGAGCACCCTGGCATCCCCCAATCGTTCTGAAAAAAAGCCTTCAACCTGATTCTTTTTTATTTCCCGTACAGCAATCATTTGATTGAACGCTTCATGTTCAAGACTTTTACCGGCTTTGCTAGCAGCCAGAAAGCTGATGATCAAAACCGGAATAAGGCCTGATAGCAAAAAAGTCACGATCAGTTTTGGCTTGAGTTTGAAGTTATGTATACTTTTCATGGACAATATCTCCTCGGTTTTTGAATGAAAAACTGGAGTAATATGGCCTCCCTCCTTTTCATCCATTTAGGACTCTGCTCCCGCCTCGCCGTCTATATACACTGCCATGAATTATAAAAAACATGCTGGAGCTCCGGGGAGAGCGTTTGCTTATTACTTGAAAGACATTAAGCAGGTTACGTGCCAGAGGGACAAAACAGTAGGATGCTCTTTGTATGTATCAACATTTCAAAGGGTTGGAGGGGAGTACGGATGGAGGGGGAAGAATGAAGGTATGTTACTCGAACCTTGTTTCTGAGAATAGTGTAACGAGGTATCTGGGACAATTTGTCAATAACGTCAAATCGTCAGGGCAAACTTTCGTATACGGTACCGAAGCTTGTGGGGAGGCATATTTAAGAAGATTGCAGTCCTAGACACATTCCCTTTGCACTCTTTAAGGCCTTGACGGATTAAGTTGGATATCAGAGTGTCGTAGTCCAGGGATGACCTTTCATTTGCAACTGCTGATGACTGCTCTTGCTTCTGTGAATCACGGGCGTAAAAAGGAAGGTGCACCGGAAGTACGGTGTCCCCATCTTCCAGGAGTGCAATGCGTTCCATGGTATTTCGAAGTTCCCTGATATTGCCTGGCCATTGATGTGATAGAAGTGCAATACGAGCCTCAAAGCTGATATGGGCGAAGTTTTTATGGAGGTTTATATTGTTGAGTCGCAAGAAATGCTCGGCAAGGGGGAGAATGTCATCTGGCCTATCCTGCAGTGGAGGAATTGTAATGGTTATAAGATTGAGCCGAAAGTAGAGATCTTGACGAAACGCACCTCTCTTTACGGCTTCTTCAAGATCAAGATTTGTAGCAGCAAGAATACGCCCCTTGACCTTTATCTGCTTGTTTCCTCCGACGCGATAAAAAGAGCGCTCTTCAAGAACGCTGAGGAGTTTTGCCTGGGCATCCAGGGGCATGACTCCTATCTCGTCAAGAAAAAGAGTTCCACCGCCTGCCTCTTCAAAACGGCCGGTTCTCCCACCACTCCGCGCCCCTGTAAACGCACCTTTTGCGTAACCAAAGAGCTCACTTTCAATCAGTTCCCTTGAAATAGCTCCGCAATTAACCATAACAAAAGGTTCTTCGTGATTTGGGCTCCTGCTGTGAATAGTCCGAGCAATTACTCCTTTACCAACTCCGGTTTCGCCATCTATCAAAACAGGAGTTTCGATGGAAACAGACACCTTGTCAATTGTCTCGGAGATATGCAACATAGCGGGGCTTTCCCCTATATGGATATCTTTTTGATTTTCCCCCTGGGATTTTTTTAAGAGATGAATTTGCTTTTTGAGCTGACCATACTCCAGGCTGTTCTTAATGGTTAACATCAGGGCCTGACTATCAACGGGTTTAACAAGATAATCATAGGCTCCAAGTTTAACTGCATCGACAATACTCTTTGTTTCTCCCACAGCCGTTATCATGATGACCATGATCTCTGGTGTCTCTGCCGCGATTATTTGCAATAACTCAAGGCCGCTGATATCAGGAAGGCCGATATCGAGTAAAACAAGATCTACAGCTGTTTTTTGCAACTGGGTAATCGCTTCCTTACCACTTGCTGCGGTCAATACTTCGTAGCGATCCGACAGAAGCAGGAACAGTGCTTTACGAATGGGGCCTTCATCATCAACTATAAGAATTGTACTGTTCATCTACCTGTCTCCTTGGATAATTACCCTGTCAGGGGTAATTCAAATATGAATTCAGTTCCATTCTCCATGTTACTGCTGCGATACAGTACTCCACCATGACGAGAAATTATTCGATGTGCAATGGTCAGTCCCAGACCTGTTGCCATGGGTTTTGTTGAAAAAAACGGATTAAAAATAGTATCTTCAGTTCCTGAAATAATTCCAGTACCAGTGTCACATATGGCTGTTTTGACTATCGTTCGTCCAGCATGAAAAGAGGATTTCGTGACCGATGTCTTGAGAGAGAGTTTACCGCCGTCCGGCATGGCATCAATCGCGTTTATTATCAGGTTATTTAACACCTGTTCCAATTCAACAGCTTCTCCCTTAACGTCTGTACAGTTTTCAGTAAGATCAAGTTCAACGCTTACATTCACCTTGTTCATTTTAGAAGAACAGAACTGAACAGAGCGCCTCAGCAGATGATTGATGGAAATCGCTGTCCTGGCAAACGTAACAGGCTTTGCAAAATCCAGGACCCTGGTGACTATATTGCCGATCGTTTTGCAACTTATTTTGATTTCAGACAGAATTTCTAACTCCTGCTCAGTACGTTCAAACCGTTCAGTATCGGCCATAATATCGACAAAGAGGGTTATGGCGGCAAGTGGATTGCGAATTTCATGGGCAATCCCAGAAGAGAGTTGGTTGAGCGAGGAAAGCCTGTCAGCAAGAACCAGTTGTTCATTTATCTTCTGTGTCTCTGAAATATCCTTAATGCGCACGATCGCACCCTGGGGTGCTTGGTTTGTATCAAAAAGGGGGTTTATACGGATTAATTCGGTCAACCTGGAATCTTTAGCCCCCTTTCTTTCAAAATTCACCTTTTGCCCCTGTTGTGCCGCATTGATAACAGGACATCCGTCGCAGTTGGTTGTTGGGTATCCACAAATCACATTACAGGATAAGCCGATAACTTTTCTATGTTCGTTGTCGCTATAGTCCAGAGCAGCACTGTTGAGCGTCTGTATTCGACACTGGGCATCGAGAACAAAAAACGGATCAGTAAAACCGTTCAATATGGTTGTCAGGTAGTCTAGATTCTCTGATAACTGTTGAGGAATCGACATGTGTCTTTGAGGTATTTCCTTGTTTTTTTGCATTATTTTTCAAACTTCAAACAACGGGGACTCCTCGGCCAATAGGGTGATTTTCCATATGAGTGGCAATGAAAAGGGAGTTTTTATGCAATTGCATCTTAAGAAACCTTTATTGCGTTATATCAGATAGCTTAAACAAAGCAAAATTGAGACATGGTATTTTGTCCATTTCACAGTTTCTTTCAGAATAACTGAAGGGATTGATATCAATATATGGGAAATTTAACACTATTAGCAAACAATCCTTCTTCTTGGGTGCATTATTGTTAAAAATAATTCGCTACAATTCTTCCTGAAGATTCTCATACACCCCACACTATCCACATTCTACCGTAATTATAGAGAAAAAAAACAATTCAGGCTTCGTTCTCTCTCTGGCATGTTATCTGCTAACTTTGTTACGTAGGTAGACGTCTATTGGAGATACTAGCACCATTGTCACCTTTAAGGTTTTCATAATGAAAAAATCATCTTCAGGTAGAGTGAACGGTATGAAAGCAATCTGTAAACAATTTCTGCTGGTGTTCTTTCCTCTCTTTATATTTATAGGGGGGGCGGGAATGGTGATCCATTATAACGAAGCTTTGGAAAACATGGTCCATCACAAGCTGGATATCAATAACCAGTTACAATTGAACCGGGTTTTAGTTGAGAAAGGCTTTAATTATCTTCATTCAGATCTTCTGTTTCTTGCCGGCGACCAGGTTTTAAAGACTTTTAGTGATGCCCAGGTTTTGATGAATTTGGGAAATGTTGAGATGGAATTTCTTCGTTTTGTAATAGAGATGAAACGCTACAGTCAAGTCAGGATGCTCAGCGATAAGGGATTTGAAATCGTAAGGGTGGACTATGAGCAAGGTCAAGCATCAATCGTTCCAGCCAGTCGATTACAGAATAAATCCAACCGCTATTATTTTCAGGAGGCATGGAAGCTGAAGCAAGGTGAAGTTTTTATATCCTCCTTTGATCTCAATGTTGAACACGGAACCGTTGAAAAACAGTTTAAGCCAATGCTGCAAATGGCAACCCCTATTTATGATAGTCAAAATGTCAAAAAAGGGGTGCTTGTTCTCAATTATCCCGGTGCTGATATCCTGAAAGAGATTCGCAGACTAACAAACGAGTTTGAAATAAATATCATGTTGTTGAATGAGAAGGGGTATTGGCTTTTAGGTGCTACTCCGGAGGATGAATGGGGGTGTATGTTTCCTGAAAGTAAAGACAATTCCTTCGCCCAGCGCAACCCTGTTGTTTGGAAACAGATTATGGCTGCTGAGGCTGGCCAGTTTCAAAGCTCTATGGGCCTGATTACTTTTAACACAATTCAAACCCAGCCTTTAAAGTTGCAGTTGGATAAAACCAACAGGAAACAATTTCACCAGTGGAAGATTGTAAATATAGTAGAATCAAAGATAATTCGTGTCTTCTTCTGGCCTTTTGTCACCCGATTTTTCAATGACTATTCTTTTGTTTTCTTGATTATGGCAACAAGTAGTCTTGTTTATGCTCGACTGCTTGTGAAGAAGGGAAAAGCCGACACAGAGCTTTGGAAATTATCCATGGCCATTGAGCAAAGTCCAATTTCTGTGGTCATTACCGATTTGGAGGGCACAATAGAATATGTGAATCAGGAATTTTATAAACTCACAGGCTATACAGCAAATGAAGTTATAGGCAAAAGCCCTGCCATTCTCAACTCAGGAAGGCATGCACCAACGTTTTTTAAGGAGCTCTGGCAAACCATTGAAAGTGGTAGTGAATGGCAAGGGGAACTTTGTAATGTAGGAAAAGATAGTCAGATATTCTGGGAGTACTGTACCATTACACCGATGAAGAATAAAAGAGGAAAAATCATTAAGTTTATGGCCATTAAGGAGGACATAACTAAGCGTAAAGATGATGAACTTGAATTACGCCGTCTAGCTTCTTTCCCTGAGGACAATCCTCAGCTAGTAGTTGAATTTAACAGTCAGGAAGTTACTTTTGTAAATCCTGCTGCTAGCCGGAAACAGTCGGGAATTCTCACCCAAGGGCTCGATCATCCATTGTTAAACTGCATACCTCTCATCTTCTCAGATATGCCAGAATGTAAAACTATGAATTTCAGTGATGAAATTGAGATTGACGACATCACTTATGCACGATCTGTTAAATATATTGCGGAAGGTACTATTATAAGACTTTATGCTACGGATATCAGCTATCGTCTTAAAATCGAACAGGATTTACAGTTTGCTAAAGAACGGGCTGAAGAGTCCAATCGTCTAAAAAGTGAATTCCTGGCCAATATGAGTCATGAAATTCGTACCCCAATGAATGCCATTATTGGCTTTACGGATCTTCTGCTGATTAATGAAAAAGAGGCCAATCGTAATGAACACCTAAAAACAATCAATCGCTCCGGGCATAATCTCCTTGAATTAATCGACGATATTCTTGATTTGTCGAAAATTGAGGCGAACCGTCTGGAGATCCAAAATGCACGGTTCTCTTTGAAATTTCTTCTGGATAACCTGAATCAGATGTTCCAGCTCACGGCTTTGGAAAAAAATCTGTTCTTTACAGTGAAAAGAAATGAATCATTGCCTGATTTAGTTATGGGTGAGGAGCATCGACTCAACCAGATCCTGCTGAATCTTTTGAGTAACGCCTTTAAGTTTACCAATGAAGGGTCTATCACACTGAGTTGTTCCCATGAGAAAGAGATAGCAGTTTTTACTCTTTGCGATACGGGTATTGGCCTCTCTGCTGAACAACAGAAACTTATTTTCCAGCCATTTCGACAGATAGATGGCAGTTCAACTAGAAGCCATGGAGGGACAGGCCTTGGTTTAACCATTACCAGCAAACTAGTGGAACTGATGGGTGGCTCGCTCACCGTTGAAAGTGAACTCGGCAAAGGAACCACTTTTGTTGTGCAGTTACCTCTCCCTGGAAGTACCGCAACTGATTCCAGTTTGGTTCGGGAAAGAAGATATGCAAAGGGAGATGCGATGGTGCAGCGATGGATGGCGAGCCATGATAATCCGGATATATCCAAATTAATTAAGCTTTGCCTTGCAAACATACCAAACAAACTACAGCGTCTGGAAGATGCCATTGCTAAAAATCAACCCGGCAGCATCGATTATATTTCCCACGATCTTAAAGGAAGTACGGGGAACCTTGGAATGAGTGAAATTTATCAGCTAGCTGGACGTATCAATGAGATCATACGTCAGAAAGAATATGATATAAATCAAATCAGTACACTCTGTAAAACTCTTGCCGGGATAATTTCTTCAATCCCGACTTCATATTTTGAGAAGAAGAATTACCAGGATTTGCATCCCCGTAGTATATCGATGGAGTTTAAAATTCTTTTGGCTGAAGATGTCGATATCAACAGAATGCTGGTCAGGAATATTCTCCAAAACATTAATATGGATGCCGATATGGCAGTTAACGGAAAAGAGGCCCTGACCATGCTGGCAGAGAAGGAGTATGACCTGTTGCTCCTAGATATGCATATGCCGGTTATGGATGGATTTGAGACCATCAGGCGTATCAGGTCGGACTCACGTCTGGACTCTCTTTGGGTGATTGCTCTTACTGGTGATGCAATGAAAGGTGCTGTGGAGAATTTTATAACAACCGGTTGTGACGATTATCTTGCCAAACCTTTGGATATAAACCAGTTGTACGATAGAATTAATGCGCTGATTGTTGAGAAAAAGAAACGAGAAGAGGGAAGGCGAGTAACTTTAGATGTAGTGCTGTCTGAGAAACAACGTTCTATTATTTACCAGGCAGTAGAGGATCTGAGGCACAATCTTCAAATTTTCAGGCCTGAATCATTGCGAAAATGTGCAGCTGATCTCGAAATAGTGGAATCTTTGGTACAAATTACCACAATTCGAAAAAAATTATATCAGGCAGCTAATAACTTTGATGATCAAGCTTTGAATTCTCTTATTATCCAATTGGAGGAGATATTATGAAGAGTAGAGTCTTGCAGGAAATTTTAATAGTAGATGATATAGAGGAAAACCGCAGAATGCTAGCCAATATCCTCAAAACACATACTGATTATAAAATCATGACAGCCTCAAGTGGACCGGCCATTCTCAATATTGTTGGGGAAGAACCACCGGACCTGATTCTGCTGGATATTATGATGCCGCATATGGATGGTTTTGAAGTGGCAACCAGACTAAGGCAAATGCCGCGGACCAGTGAAGTGCCGATTATTTTTATTACCGCCAGAACAGATCAACAAAGTAAGCTTAAAGCTTTTGAACATGGTGGAGTTGATTATGTAACAAAACCGTTTAATAAAGACGACTTATTAGCCAGAGTAGAAGCACACCTGCACCTCAAGTCCTTACAGGATGAGTTACAGGAAAAAAATCAGTTGCTGGCTGATCGTGAGATTCATCTGTCTGAACTGGTCCGAAAAAAAACTGCTAAAATAGAAAACCTAACTATTGGTTTGGTTTCTGTTTTAGAGAATGCCAATCTAGCAAATGATGACGATACCGGAAACCATATTAAAAGAGTCAGTGAATTTTCGACTTTACTCGCTGGGGCGTATGGCTGTGAACAGGAGTTTGTCAAACGTATCCGGCTTTATGCTTCTCTTCATGATGTTGGTAAGGTAGGTATCTCAGATGCCATTTTGAAAAAACCTGGGAAATACACATCGGAAGAGTTTGAAGAGATGAAAAAGCATGTATTGATTGGTGCCACAATGCTTGAAAATAGTGAAATTGACGGTATGGCTCAAAATATAGCCCTCTATCACCATGAAAAATGGGATGGGTCTGGGTATATAAGCGGTCTTTCCGGGGAAAATATTCCTCTTGAAGCACGATTAGTTGCACTGGCCGATGCCTACGATGCCCTGACCAGTCGTCGTGTGTATAAGAAGGCTTTTTCTCTGGCAGAGACGGAAAAAATTCTTATCAAGGAACGAGGCAGTCACTTTGATCCACGAATTGTAGATCTTTATTTTGAACAGAGAAAAAAAATGATTGAGATTAAGCATGAGTTTGGTCAGGAAGAGTAATCAAACGAAAAATAATAAAATAGTGCTGCTTCTCCCGCTATGTACGAGGTGCAACACTCTATGTGAAATTCAAATAACTAACCGGCATTGAATATTTTGTTTAAAAAGCTTTATATCTTTGCTTCCATATATCAGCCTTTTCAACACAAAAAAATTTAAAATTCTCGATTTTCAGCCATGTACTTCCTGCTGTCATGTCCACACACTGTCCTTCAATCACATCTTTTTCACTTCCTTCCTCTATTGTTTTAATAGACATTACTTGTCCGTTCTGTATAATAACCGTGTTTCCAAGGTTTTAACATTCCAATCAAAACTCACTTCTCTATTTTCGATTAATGCGCACAACGATACGTACCCGCATACTCTCTATTTTTGTAGCTGTTGCGCTCATCCAGGCACTGCTTATAGGTGCGTTTTTTCTCAGCCAGAGTCATCAAGCACGAAACACTCATGTTCACCAGCAGTTAAATACTACAGTTAAAAACCTAAATAACCAGATAACTCTTTTTTTACAGACCACTCTTCACGACCTTGAGACAGCCAGTCAACAGGTGGAAAGAATGGCCCAAAAAGATTACCAGAGATATAATCTCCTCAATATTTTAAAAAACAATAATTCTTCTTTTTCTTCCATTGTTTTTTACGATATTAACGGGGTGGTCAGAAGTTCTATTTCCAGCGATAAAAACACCCCCATTGATTCCTGTTTCACCCAAGACCCACTGCTCTTTGATGTGCCATACTATACAGGAACCCCCTATGTGACACAATTTAGAACAGAAGAAAATGTCCCTTATCTTGTTATTGCTCAACCAGTAAAGTTCCTTGAAGATTCATATGTTATTGGTGTCATTTCAGCTATTATTCCATTTGATTCATTTCAGAAAATCATTGCAGAAACAGTCTTTCCTCCAGATATTACTGCGCTCATCACAAACGATGAGGGGATGATTCTCGCCCACAACAGTACTACTGTTCCCGAACTGTTAACATCTACTTATCCGGTCAAGCAACAGTGGAATGGAAACATCCATCTTAATCATCAGCATGTCATTTCCATCTCATCGGACATTCTTTTTTATGGTCAGACATTCACCGTTGCAGCATATATTCCAGCTGACAAATCATGGGTTCCCAATGGAAATACTTTTATATTACTAGTTTTATTAATCCTGCTCCTTCTTCTTCTCTCTGCTCTCATTGGCTGGACAACCAATAAAAAAATCATCGAACCTCTTCAACTTCTGGCCAATGATTCGACTACTATGTTGCAAGGTAAAAACTTTAAAATTTCACCTTCCACCGATGTAGAGTTTCATGATGTTTCCAATGCGATGCAAACCATTAATCTGCAACTTCAGCAAACAAACATTGCTCTTGAGAAAGAGGTGGAAAAAAGGAGGGAAGGTGAAAAACTTGCTATCGATGCAAAAATAGAAGCAGAAAAAACAACTCAGGCAAAGTCCATTTTTCTTGCCAATATGAGTCATGAAATTCGCACACCGCTCAATGGGATGCTTGGCTTACTTGAAATGATCGCCAAGGATCCACTGAATACGGAACAGAAACAACTCCTATCGTTAACCTCGCTCTCAGGGCAGCGCCTTCATACAGTCGTAAACTCTATCCTTGATCTCTCACAATTAGAATCTGGAAAAATCCAACTTCACCATTCGCCTTTTTCTCTTTCGAATCTGATTTCTGAAGTCATTCTAATGATGCAAGTTCAAATAGAAGAACGTAATATACAGATTAAGAGCACCCTTGCTGCTAATATCCCGGATGACCTTATAGGTGACAGTGGCCGTATACGACAAATTCTTATCAATTTGATTAATAACAGTATCAAATTCAGTGACAAGGGACTTGTTGAGTTGAGGATTGATCGTCAATCACAACCGTCCGAGTCGGAGATAGAACTTCTCTTCAGTATTAAAGATCGAGGATGTGGTATTTCCGAATCAGCTGGCCTGACAATCTTTAATGCATTTGATCGGGGTGACGTTGAAAAAGACAACGTCATCGAAGGAACGGGTCTGGGCCTTACCATTAGTGCCGAATTTGTTCAGCATATGAAAGGAACGCTCTGGCTTGGTGCAAGTGACAAAAATGGCTCCACCTTCTGTTTCACAATCTTCTGTTCTGTAGACGTCCATAAGAGAACAGAAATACAGAGACATAGCAAAAAAGAAACTCGAGTTAAAAAGCTGTCTGGAACCAGGGTTTTTCTTGCCGAAGATGAGTTCATTAATCAGCGTATTATCTCCGCATACCTCGAAGAACATGGCTGCATCGTTACCGTCTGTGCCAATGGACAGGAGCTACTCGATAGTATGGAAATGGAGGTTGCGGATATCATTCTTATGGATATACGCATGCCTGTAATGAATGGCATCGAGGCAACAAAATGTATCCGGAAGAAAGAAAAAGATACTGAGCAGGATCAAATTCCCATCGTTGCATTAACGGCTCAGGCAACAACGGACTTTGAGAAAAAATGTAAAGAAGCGGGGATGAACGATTACCTGACCAAGCCGATCCCATTTAAAAAGCTCTTGAGTATTATAGAAAGATTGGCAAAACGACGGGAATAAATAAGACACGTCTCAAAAGATCTGGCTGGTACTCCCCGGGGGGAACACCAGCCAAAAGATACATTTAGCCCTTGATGATTTTGTCTAAGGCTTCTTCGTAGCGCGCTTTTGTTTTATCAATAATATCCTGTGGTACTTGGGGGGCAGGAGGGTTCTTATCCCAATCAAGTGTTGACAGGTAATCGCGTAGAAACTGTTTGTCAAAGCTTGGCTGTCCTTTCCCAGGGGTATATTGATCAAGTGGCCAGAAACGTGACGAATCAGGAGTGAGAACTTCATCTATAAGAATAAGTTTATTCTCCTCACCAAGCAGTCCCAGTTCAAATTTAGTGTCAGCAATGATAATACCTTTGGATCTGGCAAAATCAGCAGCCCTGCTATACAGTTCAACACTTATATCTGAAATTTTCTGTGTCTGCTCCTGACCCAGCAAGTCTATCATGGTATCTACTGATATATTCTCATCGTGATCACCAAGATCCGCCTTTGTTGATGGGGTGAAAATCACCTCGGGGAGCTTGTCGGATTCCTGAAGATCATTCGGAAATTCAAAGCCACAGACCGTGGTGTCTTTTTGATACGCTTTCCAGAAAGAGCCGGATATATAGCCGCGAACAATACACTCAACACTTAGAGGCTTTGTCTTATGAACCAGCATTGAGCGTCCATCAAGCTCTGCTGCATAGGGTTTGCATGCTGCAGGATATTCATTCACATCGGCTGTAATAAGATGGTTATCAACAACGTCGCCAAGGAGATCAAACCAGAAGAGAGAAAGCTGAGTTAACACCTTGCCCTTTCCAGGAATTGCATCAATCACCACATCAAACGCTGAGATACGGTCAGTGGCCACCATCAGCAATTTATCATCATGCCCTGGAATGGCGTACATATCACGGACTTTTCCACGATGTACAAGATCAAGACCTTCATAATTCGTTTCTAATACTGACTCACTCATTTATACACTCCAAATAAAGAAGGGGGAGGAAAACCATTGGTTCTCTTCTCCCCCATAAATAAAACAGACAGCAGTTATTTTTACAGGCTGAGTTTGCCCTTCACCGCTGCAATAACAGCATCACTTGAGGTGGCAGGAACGCTCAAAAGCAGTCCAGCATCTTTGTAAAAACCGATAAGAGGAGAGGTTTTTTCATTGTAGGTCGCAAGACGATGGCTGATAGCCTCTTCGGTCTCATCTTCACGTTGAATAGCTTTGGCACCACATTTATCACAAATCCCCTCAACCTTTGGCGGATTGGATTTTACGTTGTAAATTGCCTGACACTCAGGATTTTCACAGGTACGACGGGTACAGAGTCTATCAAGAATAATATCCTTAGGGACATCAATCTCAACTGCCATATCAAGCTCAATATCAAGCTTTTTAAGAAGTGCGGTAAGCTCTTCTGCCTGTGGAATGGTGCGTGGGAAGCCATCGAGAAGAAATCCTTTTGCACAATCGGGCTCCTGGAGACGGCTCTCCATAATTCCCATAATCAAAGAATCTGGTACAAGATCACCACGTTTCATAAAGCCTTCTGCTTCTTTACCAAGTTCGCTTCCGGCTGTAACAGCACCACGAAGGATATCTCCTGTGGAAATCTGGACAGAACCATCAATTTCTGTAAGTAATTTTGCTACGGTACCTTTGCCAGCGCCGGGGGCGCCCAAAAGAATAAGTTTCATGCTATTCTCCTAATGTATCAATTAATTTAGAATTTATCGTAACTCTTCAGCAGCATTCCAACTACGTCCATTTTAGCCTCCTCCAATAGCATTAGTATGCTGCGGAGCCAAATATAAACGAATTTGAAGCACTGCTAAACAGTTACAGTTCAGAGTTAAGGGTAATTAGTCGCCCTCTCCGGATAGTTACAATTTAATTTAAATTCCTGCTTAGCTCTTTGCGAGGCAAAATATAAACACTTTCTGGATATAATCAATATAAGAAAAGAGAGGATTGGAAATTCAGTCGCCCAATTCAAGTTTTTGTCGCTGACTCAGGTTCTCTGGTATACGTTTATGATACTTCCTTTGATCGCCGCAATGTGGATTTGTGTAAGAGACAAGCTCTGCGGTAAGCGATCCAATAAGAATTTTAGAATTAATACGAACAGGAATGCGACATTCATCATTAGTCAGCCAGATGACAGTG
>CAZDJE010000092.1:0-15135 GCA_964505715.1 uncultured Desulfocapsa sp.
TTGCGAACCATATCCATCCCATCACTATTCATGGGCCAAACGGAATTATCCCCATGGCTGTTCTTTTTCTAGTCCTGGCTGCGGTGTTGCAATTACCGGGATTTGGAAATGCCGCGTATCTCAGCCTGATCTTTGTCCTTTTAAGTATGCCGCCCGTTCTACTCAGCGGTTACCTGACCTGGCAAAAGAAATATAAAGGAGCTAAAACATCCGTATTTAAAATAAAAATAGCTTCAAGTTGTGTTGCAACGATTATCCTTTTTGGCCTAATTGCCTGGAAAACAGCACGTCCTGACATCCTCGGCGCTGCATCACTGGATCGATTTATTTTTCTATTTTGGTCCCTGGTTATGCTTGCTGCAGTTGGCATTGCCGGACACCTTGGTGGGCAACTGGTTTTTGGAGGAAAAAAATAGTTCGTGATTGACCCCCCTCACCTGTACGTATATTGCCAGGATGGAAGCAGCTGTGAAGGCTGCTCCCACGTATCCATTAATTTTTAATTGGGAATATTTTTGTATGAAATGGAAACAGTTTCTCACTCCGGTTTCTTCAATAAACGGAGAAGAGGCGCGTAAACTCAGCGCAGAAGCAGCAGCCGGTGAAGTACTTTATCTCGATGTCCGACAGCCTCGTGAATATGAATCAGGCCACCTTCCCGGTTCAATACTCATCCCCGTTGGTGAGCTCGACAAACGACTTGATGAACTGGACCCCAAACAAGCTACCGTTATCTACTGAGCAATCGGTGGGCGCAGCCGTGTTGCTGCGCAGATGTTGGCTGGAAAAGGATTTACCAGAGTATACAACCTCAGTGGCGGTATAAAGGCCTGGGAAAAAGCCACTGCCATAGGACCTGAAGACCAAGGGATGGCATTGTTCACCGGTAAGGAAAGTCCCGAAGACTCCATTATCGTGGCCTATGGTCTTGAAGAGGGACTCCGTGAATTTTATCTGACCATGCAGGAGAGAACTACGGATACTGAGGCCAGTGTCCTTTTTGCAAAACTTGCGGAGATTGAGTTTCTGCACCAGGAACGCTTACTTGTATTGTACCAGACAATAACAGGCAAAGAGACCACCATGGAAACCTTTGCCGATACAACCGTATCTCCTGCCCTTGAGGGCGGCATGACAACGGAAGAGTATCTTGCGCGTTTTCATCCAGACCTTGACTCAGTGACCGATATACTTTCTTTAGCCATGTCCATTGAAGCACAGGCCCTTGATCTCTACCAAAGAGCTGCCAGCCAGGCAACGGATACACAATCCCAGGAAGCACTCCAACAGATTGCCAACGAAGAACGAGCACACCTGCAGCATCTTGCTGAGCTTATGGATAAAAAGGCAGCTTAAGGAAAACATATGGCAGTAAAACAACTGGTTCTAATTGGTGGTGGTCATGCCCACATGGTCACCCTTGCAAAACTGCGCTCATTTATCAAGCAAGGATACGAAGTGAGCGTCATCCAGCCTTCTGATTACCACTACTATTCCGGTATGGGCCCAGGAATGCTGGGTGGCACCTATGCTCCCGATGACATCCGCTTTCATACTCGAAAGGTGGTGGAAGATCAGGGGGCGCGATTTATCCGTGATAAGGCTCGCCTGATAGACCCGGAACGCCAGGTCGTTCTGCTGGAAAATTCCGACGAAGAGATCCCCTACGATGTGCTTTCCTGCAATGCGGGTTCCTATGTGCCCCGGGATGGCATTGCAGAAGATGAATCTGTATTTACTGCAAAACCCATTGAAAGACTTTTACAGGCCCGGCAGGAAATTATTAGACGGGGAAAAACGGACCCCTTGGAAATAGCAATTGTTGGTGGCGGGCCATCTTCCCTTGAAATTGCGGGAAATATTTGGCAGCTAGCTAAGCAACAGAAACTCCACCCCCTTACCATCCGCATTTTTGCAGGCCGCAAACTCCTTGCCCAGGTACCGGACAAAATCGGCTTCCTGGCCCATAAAATTTTCAAAAAAAGAGGGATCGAAATCATCGAAGGTTCCTACGTAAAAGAGATGGGGAAGGGAAAAGTCCTACTTGAAAATGGCAACTCCTATAAGGCGGATCTGCTTTTTCCTGCCGTGGGCGTAAAACCCTCTACAATATTTGCCGATTCTGGCCTACCCACTGGGCCAGATGGCGGTCTCCTTGTCAACGAGCAGCTGCAGTCAGACACGTATCCGAACATTTTCGGAGGTGGCGACTGCATCTGTTTTAAGCCGAGCCCACTCAACAAAGTTGGCGTCTATGCAGTGCGACAAAACCCTGTCCTTTACCATAACCTGATGGCAACACTGGATGGCACTGAGTTGCAATCCTTTAGTCCTGGCGGCGACTATCTGCTCATCTATAATCTGGGTGATAATATAGGGATCTTCTGCAAGTGGTTTATTATCTTTTCCGGAAAATTTGCCTTTTGGCTCAAGGATTCCATTGATCGGAAATTTATCGAAAAATTCCAGGAAACTCAAAAGGAGAGCCATTAAATGGAACGTCTATTTTTCAGCCTCGGAGCACTACTGGCAGCCATCGCTGTGGCAGCAGGAGCCTACGGAGCACATGGCGGTGAATCGGCACTGAGCGCAGAACAGGCTCGTTGGATGGCCAAGGCAGCGAGGTATCAGATGTACCATGGTTTGGGCTTACTCGCCGTGGCATGGGCATACAGTTACTGGCCAGAAGGTGCTTTCTTCTTTAAGATTGCAGGGAGCCTGTTTGTAGTTGGGACAATCTGTTTTTCAGGCAGCCTCTATATGATGACCTTCACAGGTATCAACCTTGGCTATCTTACGCCATTTGGAGGCATTTCCTTTATGCTCGGCTGGCTGGCACTGGCGATGGGAGCCTGGCGTAGCTAATAGATGTTTTTTCCTCAAAGGAAGCAAAAATTGAGAGGATCAATATTTTAATGCAAGGCACTCTAGGATAAGGTAGGCTTGCTACGAAGATAGGGAGTGGCTGCTCCAAAAAGGTGATCGCAGGATTCCAAGACAGGACAAATAGGAATAGAAATACAGTGCCCATGGGCATAGCCTTATGAAGAAACTCCTCTCCTGCTTCTATCCTCTATTTATCTGTTTTATTGGAACACTCTTTCTTTCTGGATGTTTTTATCAAGTCCCCTCCCCCCTGCAAAAGACGCCCCCTCTCCCCCCTGAACAGTGGGTAAACAGTCATCTTCGCCAACCCGTTTCAGGCATATGGCTCCCCCTTGAAAATCGAGACCTTCTCCTGAAACTTATTGAAGAGGGCTTGCAAAATAATTCGCAATTACACGTTCAAGCCGCTCGGGTTGAAGCTGCACTCCAGAACAGTATCATAGCAGGTGCCGATGCCAGCCCTGAAATGTCCGCTTTCTTACGGGGCGGGAGACAACGCAGCAGTCAAACAACTCGTGACAGTTTTGCCCTGGGCTTAGATTTCAGCTGGGAACTGGACCTCTTAGGCAAGCTCGATGATCGTGAGCAGGCAGCCCTCTTTGACGCGGCCATAAGTATTGAAACCTGGCGAGAAAAACGGCTACTTCTGGTAGCAGAAATCAGCGGCCAGTGGTTTGAACTGCTGGAAAATTACCAGCAGTTGGCACTCATTCAAAAACGAGAACATAATCTCAAAAACAACCTGCTGATCATTGAGGAAGGCTACGAAATGGGCCTCAGTCAATCCCTTGATCTCCACCTGGCCAGAGCCGATTTCTCAGCCATTGGAGCAAAGGTCATAGCAAGAAAAAGGGAAATGCGAAAGCAGACCAGAAAAATGGAATATCTGCTTGGACGCTACCCAAAATCAGAACTGCTCGCCGCCGGAATGTTGCCCCGGGAAATGGCCGCGATTCCAGCTGGCATACCAGCAGATATCCTTAACCGACGCCCGGATATCCTGGCTGCCGGCCACACCCTGGCCGCGGCCAATTTACGAGTAGCGGAAGCCTACAAAAATCGTTTCCCAAGTCTCAGGCTCACGGGAAGTTACGGGAGCAGCACGGATGAGCTCAATCAGTTGATCAGCGCAGAATCTGTGCTCTGGTCACTCTTTGCAGGCCTCACGACCCCTCTACTCTATGGAGGGAGGTTACAAGCTGTCCAGGGAAGAAGTATGGCGCGATCCCGTGAAACAGCAGCACTCTATACCGACACAGTACTTTCAGCCTTTGTGGAGGTTGAAGACAGTCTGGAGGCTGAGCAGCGTCTGGCTGAACAGCAAACACTTGTTGAGCAGGCGGCAAAAGACTCCGTGCAGGCCAACAACCTTGCCTTTGAACAGTATCAGAACGGCCTGGTAAACTATGTCACGGTCCTTGAATCTGAACGCCGTGCATTTGATGCCCAAAGTACCGTACTTGCCATATACAACGAACGCATACAGAACCGTATTCGACTCTTTCTGGCCCTTGGCGGAGATTTTTCGCAAACGCAAAACGAGCCTCCCTTCCCCCATCTACCATAAATCCCCATGTCTGAGACGCCCACAAAAAAATCGTTTTTCAAGAGAAGCCTTTCCGTGCTGCTCCCCCTTGCTATTTTACTGATAGCCGTTGGGGTTAGCCGTTACTTTTTCCTAAATCCACCCGAAGAAAAAAAGAGACGCGCCCCAAAAAGGCCCGTCATCAGTGTGGAGACCCTCGCTCTTGCTCCCCAGCAGTATCAGGTAACAATCCATGGCTTTGGTACTGTTCAACCCGGGAGTGAAGGTTCCGTGGTCAGCCAGATAAAAGGTGTTGTGACACAGCTTGGTGAGAATGTGCAGGCCGGTTCTTTTTTCAAAAAAGACGAACTACTTTTCCAGATAGATGATCGCGACTATCTGGCAGCCCTTAAAGTTACCGAAGCCTCTCTCAGTGAAGCCAAGGCAAAGCTGGTTGAAGAACAGGCACGCTCCAATCAGGCCCTTTTGAACTGGGAACGGCTTGGTAAAGGGGCGCCGGCTGGGGATCTTGTGCTACGCAAACCCTATCTGCTGACAAGCCAGGCCATGGTTCTCAGTGCTGAGGCAAAAAAAGAACAGGCCCAACTCGCACTTGAACGAACCCGCATCACAGCCCCCTATGATGGTCGAGTACTTTCTAAAGATGTGGATATTGGACAGTTTGTCGGGGCTGGTAGCAAGCTGGCAGATATCTATGCAACCCAGAACATTGAAGTTCGGGTGCCACTCAATCACAGGCAGCAGGGGCTGCTTGAGCTTTCGGAACAGTCACCGCAATCCGCGGCCACGGTGGAAATCAACAGTGGCCAGGGAGTCACCGAAGAAAAATGGCTGGGACAGATATCACGAACGGAGGCAATCCTTGATAAGATGAACCAACAACTGGTCGTTGTTATTCGTCTGACCGGAAGCTCAAATCAGCAAGGCGGCCTGAAGCAACTCCCCAAAATTGGCCAATTCGTCCGAGTCAGCATTCCAGGCAAGCGTTTTGATAAGGTGTTCCTTATTCCATCCCATACCCTCTATACCAACAATGAGGTCATTATCTTAACAAACGGCCACCTCACAAGACGTCAGGTCTCCGTGGTCAGCCGAGGCAAAGAGAATGCAGTTATTGCCTCCGGGCTGCAGCCAGGTGAACAACTTGTAACCACTCCCCTTGGCGCAATAACCAGTGGCACTGAAGCTGTGCAAGCAGGGCAGAAGCGTAAGCGCAAAATGAGAGAGCAGTAATGCATAAGCTTATCGAATGGTTTGTAAGAAATCATGTGGCTGCCAACCTGTTGATGATCCTTATCATTTTTCTGGGATTGCGTGCCGCATTCTTCGCTATTCCCCTTGAGGTCTTCCCTGCCTTTGAGCTTGATATCATCAACATTCAAGTTTCCCTTCCAGGAGCCACTCCCGAAGAAGCCGAAGAAAGCCTGGCCGTTCGAGTGGAAGAGGCGGTTTATGATCTAGAAGGCATTGAACAGCTGATCTCCCGCTCATCCGAGGGGGGGGCCACAGTCTCGGTGGAAGTAGACGGACTCTATGATTTACGTGAAGTATTAAGTGATATCAAAACACGGGTGGATGCCATTAACACCTTCCCGGCTGATGCGGAGCGGCCCCTTGTAAGCCAAGCCCAGCGGAAGCGTGAAGTAATCAGTGTAGTGTTGTCAGGCAAGATAAACAATAAAGAGCTGCGCGGACTTGGTACCAAAATTCGGGATGAACTCCTTTTGCTTCCAGGCATTACTCAAGTTTTTTTAGAGTCGGCCGCACCCTTTGAAATTTCCATAGAGATTTCTGAACAGACCTTACGCCGTTACAACCTGACCATGGCCCAAATTGCAGGCGCAGTAAAACTGAGCTCTGTTGATCTCTCCGGTGGTGTCATTAAAACCCAAGGTGGAGAAATCCTGCTCCGTTCCAAAGGCCAGGCGTACTCCACCGAAGAATTTGCAGCCATTCCCATTCGGAGTTCCAATGATGGTACCCGCCTCCTGCTTGGTGATATAGCAGTTATAAAAGACGGTTTTGATCAGACCCCCATCAAGGTCCGTTTTAACAAACAAAATGCGATGCTGATCGAGATCTACCGAATAGGTGAACAAAATGCCATTCAGGTGGCTAAGGCCGTCAAAAGCTATATCGAGAAAAAACGCGAAAGCCTACCAGATGGTGTTTACATCAACTACTGGAAAGATCGTTCCCGTATTGTAAAAGCCAGGCTCCAGACGCTTACCAACAGTGCCCTGCAGGGCGGGGTTCTGGTGGCATTGCTGCTTTCCCTCTTTCTTCGGCCAGCCATTGCCTTCTGGGTCTGTGTCGGAATTCCGGTCAGTTTTCTTGGCGGGCTCTGGATCATGCCCTATCAGGGAGTTACACTCAACCTTATCTCGCTCTTTGCCTTTATCACGGTCCTCGGTATTCTGGTGGATGATGCCATTGTCACCGGAGAAAACATATACACTCACCTCCAGAAGGGAACAGATCCCCTTGAGGCTGCAATAACAGGCACCAAAGAAGTGTCCATCCCGGTCACATTTGGCGTGCTAACTACCATGGCTGCCTTTTATCCACTCACCATGATCGAAGGTGTCCGGGGACAGATCTTTGCCCAGATACCAGCTATTGTGATTCCTGTGCTTTTTTTCTCCCTTGTCGAATCAAAGCTGATCCTACCCGCCCATTTAAAACATCTGAAACGACAGACCGACGCTGATATCGGGCTTTTATCCAGAGTTCAGCGAAGAATAGCCAACGGGTTTGAACATGCGATCCTTCGTTTTTATCGCCCCTTTCTTGAACGCTGTCTGCGAAACCCACTAACCACCCTTGCCGTGGCCACTGCTATTCTGATGATCGTCTTTTCTGTGGTATTTAGTGGCTGGACACGCTTTGTCTTTTTCCCCAAGGTGCCCAGCGAAACGGTGCGCCTCAAACTCACCATGCCTGCAGGCACCGCCTTTCACATAACGGACAGTGCCATTGAACATATTGTTGCAAAGGCCGGAAAGCTCCAGGAAAAATACCGCGATCCTGAAAGCGGCAGAAGTGTAATCAAAAATATCCTTTCCACCACCGGTTCTGCCGGCGGTACATCCTCCGGTCAGCCCAATAAAGGCAGAGTACTAATGGAACTGGAGCCCCCTGAAACACGGGTTATTGCCATCAAAAGTACAGATCTGGTCAAAGAGTGGAGGAAAATGATCGGCTCCATTGCCGGTATGGAAAGCCTGACCATGCGGGCCGAGATCGGAAGAGGTGGCTCCCCCATCGATGTCCAGCTTACCGGACAGGACTTTGGAGAGCTAAAACAGGTGGCAGTCGCAGTCAAACAAAAATTCTCCGAGTTTCCGGCAGTGTTTGATATTGAAGACTCCCTCTCCCGTGGTAAACAGGAGTTACAGCTCCAGATAAAACCAGAAGCCCAGGCCCTTGGCTTAAACCTGACAGATCTTGCCATACAGGTGAGGCAAGCCTTTTTCGGCTACGAAGTGCAACGTATCTTACGAGGGCGTGACGATGTCCGAGTCTATATTCGCTACCCAGAAGACGAACGGAATTCCCTCTACAACCTTGACTCCATGCTTATCCGCACAGCAGAAGGCGCAGAAGTTCCTTTTATTGAAGTGGCGGATCTGGTGGCCAGCCAGAGTCCATCACGGATTACCCGTATCGACCAACGCAGATCACTCAATATTACTGCAGATCTTGATAAACAGAATGCCAATATTGAGGCACTGAAACGGGAAATCAGCCAGTTTATGGATGAGTTGCTTTTACGTTTTCCAAGCATCCGCTACTCCATTGAAGGGGAAGCCAAAGAACAACGACAATCCTTCCAGGGCCTGAAAGCTGGTCTGGCCCTCGTTCTCTTTGTCATCTACGCACTTTTGGCAATTCCTTTTCGTTCCTATTCCCACCCGCTTATTGTTATGTCCATGATTCCATTTGGTGCAGTTGGGGCAGTGGCTGGTCACTGGCTTATGGGAAAACCCCTAACCATTATGAGCCTTATGGGCATGCTGGCACTCACTGGTGTTGTTGTCAATGACAGCCTGGTACTTGTGGACTTTATCAACCGTAAACGGCAGGAAGGTGTGGAGTTGTTTGTGGCGGTGAGTCAAGCAGGAGTAGCACGTTTTCGAGCGGTTATACTCACGTCGCTAACCACATTTGCAGGCCTTGCCCCGCTGATCTTTGAAAAATCAACCCAGGCTCAATTTTTGATTCCCATGGCCATTTCCCTTGGCTTTGGAATTTTGTTTGCGACTATTTGCACCCTGATCCTGCTCCCGATCAACTACCTGCTCTTTATCAGAACCGGGCAGAGTGTAAAGCGGATGTTTAGCTCACACACCTGAGACTTTTGTGCCCGATAAGCATCCAAAGACAAGAGAGTATCACCGCATGGCCAGAAATATGATGGATTGTGAAAGAAACAATACAGCGATGACTTATTCTCTTTAAATACCAGTCATTAACGATTGAGCTCAATGGTTACGATTTCTGCAATATTGTTTTCTTCCATTTTTGTTGACAGATTTTCCTCTTCGTGTAAATAGTTGTCCAGTTAACAATTAACGGGGAAACTAATGAACTCATGTGACCAGGAATCCATCGGTCGGTTGCTCTATTTGACAACCCAGACCATGACCTTCCATTCAGAAAGGGCTTTGAAGCCTTTTTCTTTGACAGTTGAGCAGATGATCCTACTCAAAAACATTGCTGAAAATGATGGGCTTTCCCAGAATCAGCTTTGTGTAATTGTGGAAAAAAGTGCTGCCAATGTAACGAGAATCTTGGATCGTCTTGAAAAAAAGGCTTTTCTTAGAAGAGAAAGGAACCCGGCAGATCGACGTTCCATTCTTCTATTCCTTACTGACCAGGGAAAGAAACTGGTGAAAGAGGTAGCAGTGCTATTTGAATCATTTTCAGAGCAGCTTGTCATGGATATTTCCAGTCAAGAGCAGGTTTTGTTTTCTCAGCTTCTGCATAAAATCCAAAATAATCTGACCACTCTCACAGATACATCCTTCACTTAATATTTTTTTTAAAAGGTATCCCATGCGATTTTTCATTACTTTTCTTTTTCTTTTTCCCCTTGTTGCTCCCCTTCATGCCCAGGAACAGCCACCGGCCTCAGTGGTTATAACAAAAGTGACCAAGGAAAAAGTATCCCAGACCCAATCGGTCATCGGTATTCTTTACTATGACCGTATCAGTGAAGTTTCCACGGAGGTCATAGGTCTTGTTCAGGAAGTCCTGGTTCAGGAAGGAAACCAAGTTAAGCAAGGTGATATTCTTGTACAACTCGACACAGAGATGCTTGACAATGAAATTTCTTTAAAAAAGACGCACATTGCCCAAAATGATCTCCTGCTGCAAAACACTGAGAAAAACTTCAGAAGGTTAGAAACCCTCTACAATGAATCCGGGGTGAGTGAAAAAGATTTCGATGATTCTTTCTTTACCTTTCAGAATGCTCAACTGGAGAAACAGGCAGGCCAAGAAGAGCTGGCCAGTCTGCTCTTAAGAAAGAAACGAAGCATAATCCGTGCCCCGTTTGACGGAATCGTTCTCACAAAAGATGTGGATACCGGAGCCTGGGTGCAGCAGGGCAAGCAGCTGGTCTCCATCGGTTCCACTGCAGACCTCTTTGTCCGTGCGCCCATTGGCGAGAGTCTGCTGCGTTATTTCAAAAAAGGCCAGCCAGTGTCCGTTACCCTCAATGCCTTTGAGCAGAAGGTGCAAGGAGTGGCTGAGGGTATTGACCCTGTTGCTGATGTACAAACCAAAACGATTTTTGTGAAGATCAGAATTCCCGCCCAAAAAATTGTTGCAGCCAATATGTCTGCCACAGTGCATCTCCCTGCAAGTTCAGAAAAGGAACTCAGTATTATTCCTCGAGCCGCTTTGATTAAATTTCAAGGGAAAGACTTTGTCTATAGCATAAAAGATAACAAGGCCTCCATTATTCCCGTTCATATCGTTTCATTTATGGGAGAAAAGGTTGGGGTGGACAGCCCGCACATCGTTAAGGGAATGACGATAGTAATTGAAGGCAACGAACGTCTTCGACCGGATCAGCCGGTTCGGGTGACAGGAGAGAAGTAATGGATCTGATAAAATACTCTTTGGAAAAGCCAGTGTCGGTCACCGTTGGTGTGATACTGATATTGGTATTTGGGATCATCGGTCTCATAAAACTCCCGGTTCAACTCACTCCAGATGTGGAGACGCCGCAGATTACGGTGAAAACAACCTGGGGAGGAGCGACGCCCTATGAAATAGAAAAAGAGGTTGTGGAACAACAGGAGGAAGTTCTGAAAGGGTTGCAAGGGCTGACCAAGATGGAAAGTGCCAGCTATAATGGTTATGGTGAAATCACCCTATCCTTTGAGCTAAAGACCTCTCTTGACGATGCTTTGCTCCGCGTTTCAAATAAGATCAACGAAATCTCAAATTACCCGGAAAATGTGAATCGCCCGGTGATCGAGTCATCCGGCGCTAATGCCTCCCCGGTCATTTGGATGATGCTCAAACCGCTGGAAGAGAATACTGAAAAAATTGGCCATTACCGCAGCTATTTTGAGGACAATGTACGGCAATATCTTGAACGAGTGAAAGGGGTTGGTTCTCTCTTTATTTTTGGCGGCACTCTCTCTGAACTCCACATCACCCTTGATATGGACAAGATGGCCAGCCATAATGTTTCAATCAACCAGGTCATTGGAGCGGTGCGAAATGCAAATCAGACCAATTCGGCAGGAGTATTGGGGATTGGCCGGAAAAATTATCGAATCCGTACCCTTGGACAGTTTCAGAGCCCGGCTGACGCCCTTGAGGTGGTTGTCTTTGATGATGGTATCAAGCGCGTCTACCTCAGTGATATTGCAGAGGTGGATAATGACTATGCCAAGGAATCCATAGCTGTTTTACACAGTGGTGAACCGGTGATAGTAGTTGGTGTAAGAAAGGAGCCTGGTACCAATGTCCTGGCTATGACCGATCGCCTGGAAAAACAGGTGCAGCACCTTAACGATACCCTTCTTGCAGAACAGGGGCTCTACATTGACTGGGTCTATGATCAGCGTCCCTATATTAATACCGCCATCAATCTGGTGAAAAAAAATGTGGCAATTGGTGGAATGCTTGCCGTCTGTGTTCTACTCATCTTCCTTCGCAGTGTTCGCTCCACCCTGACCACTGCAGTGGCCATTCCTATTTCTGCAATTGGTACGTTCATCTTTCTCTGGATTACCGGGCGAAACCTCAATGTAGTGTCCCTTGCCGGAATTTCTTTTGCCGTTGGTATGCTGGTAGATAATTCCATTGTTGTCCTTGAAAACATAGATCGCCATCGAAAGATGGGAAAGTCCGCCTATAACGCTTCATGGGAAGGGACCCGAGAGGTGTGGGGTGCGGTTTTTGCCTCCACGGCCACCACAGTTGCTGTTTTTCTTCCCATTATCTTTATGCAGGAGGAGGCGGGGCAGCTTTTTCGTGATATTGCAATCGCCATCACCTTTTCCATTCTCATTAGTCTTTTTGTCTCTGTCTCTGTTATTCCAACGCTCTCCTATCAGCTTTACAAGAACAGAAAATCAAAGCCTGAAAACAGGCTCCAAAAAAGTGTCGCTGGCCCATTTTTTATGGGAATTATCATGGGCTTTTCGGGGTTTTGTTTGAAAAATGTTTTTACCCGGCTACTGACCGTCGCCTTTTTTACCTCTTTTTCAATAGGGCTTATTTTCCTGCTTATGCCCAAGGCCGAATATTTGCCCCAGGGGAATCGAAACTTGATCTTAAACATTCTCATTCCTCCACCTGGATATTCGGTGGAAAAATTGCAGGAGCTGGGAACGTATATCTATAAAGAGGCAGAGCCCTATTTTAAAGAAGATGGAAAAGACGGTATTCCGCAATTAAAGGATATGTTCTTTGTGGGAGCGGATCGTTTCACCCTCTTTGGCGGTATCTCAACTCACGAAACACGGGCTTCCGAAATGATGCCCCTTTTTACCCGCATCATGCATACCATCCCTGGCGTTTTCGGGGTGAGTCTCCAAGCTGGAATTTTTGAAAACGGGATCGGCAAGGGACGAACCGTGGACGTGAATATCGCCGGAGAAGATATTGATCAGATTGTAAGTGCAGGCAGGACACTTTTTGGCACCATTAGCGCAAAAATCCCCAACTCCCAGGTACGTCCGGTTCCCTCCCTGGAGACCAGTTATCCTGAAATTCAGGTCCTTCCAAATAAGGAAAAACTGGCCGCCAGCAATATGACAGGAAAGGACCTTGGAACCTATGTCGATATTCTTATGGATGGTCGTAAAATAGATGATTACCGCCCTGAGGGAAGTAAACAGAAAGATTTGGTGATCACCGGCAGTAAAACAAGCTTCTCTTCACCTGAAAATATTCTAAAAGCGTCCATTGTGAACGGGCAGGGAAGCCTTATTCGAGTAGGTGATGTGGCTGGCCTTGCTTACAGTCAGGGAATGCCCCAAATAAACCATCTGGAGCGCAAACGTACCATTACCCTGCAGGTCACTCCACCCAAGGATGTGGCACTGCAAACGGCCATGGACATTATTGGAAACGAAGTGGTGGGTCCCTTAAAGGCTGGTGGCAAACTTCCCGGCGTTGAGGTTACCATTGGCGGAAATGCCGATAAACTTGCTGAGGCCGGTCAGGCATTGCAATGGAACCTGCTCCTCGCTCTTCTCATTACCTACCTGCTCATGGCAGCTCTGTTTGAAAACTTTGTTTATCCGTTGATTATCATGTTTTCAATCCCGCTGGCGGCGGCTGGCGGTTTTCTGGGTCTGCAGGCGGTAAATATCCTTATCGCTCCTCAGGGTTTTGATATTCTGGCCATGCTCGGTTTTATCATTTTAGTGGGTACTGTGGTGAACAATGCCATTCTCATTGTTCATCAATCCTTGAACAATGTACGTTACAACGGTCTGCAGGGAACTCAGGCAATTTCTGAAGCAGTACGTACCAGAATTCGGCCCATATTCATGAGTGCCACCAGCTCTGTACTTGCCATGTCGCCCATGGTGCTTTCCACGGGGTCCGGGTCAGAACTCTATCGAGGACTAGGTTCCATCCTTCTCGGAGGGCTGGCTCTGTCCACCCTCCTGACCCTTTTTGTTATCCCAGCCCTACTCGCCTTTGTTATAAAATTTGAAAGGAGTCGTACCAATGAAACAAGTTAGCTTCCTCTTCCTTCTTCTCCTTTTGTTTGTGCCTTTTTCCTGGGCCATTGATCTTGCAGAGATGCAGGAAGGTGCGACCCAGAGTCGGGAGATCATAAAACGCTACCAGACCACTCTTGAAAAAAGCGGCCTGGAAGTAGCACGCATCAGAAGTGCTTATTATCCTTCCGTGAATATCGGTTACCAGGCCAATAACCTGGATGAAGCGGCCAGATTTGAACACCGTCAGAATAGTTCCATCTATGCCGCTGCAAGTATGAATATCTTTGCCGGTTTCAAGGATCGCTATTCCATAGAATCTGCACAGGTCATGCAAAAGGTTGACGGCTATCGACTAAAAGGAATTGAGCAGGATATTCAACTGAATGTGGCCCTGCGTTACCTCAGCGTATATGAACGTCTTGCTAATCTCACAGTGGCTGAGGATGGCTTGAAAACGCTGAAGAGACTCTACCAGGACGGGCAAAAACGACTGCAGGTAGGCCTCATTGGTAAAAATGAGCTGTTAAAGATCAAAGTGGATCTTGATAACGCTGACATTACACGGAAAAAAGGACAGGCCGACTTGGATAAAAGCGTCCAATTGCTAGGCCGGGAAATCAACCGTCCCATCGACCTCAGCGAATTGAACTTTGAAGATTTTTCCACCCTTCCAGTCCTTGAAGAACAGGATGTATATCAGGAAAAAATGCTCAGGAACCGTTCTGAGTTAAAAGCCTTAACCGGTCTCGCTGAATCTGCCTCCATGCTTGTGAAAGCAGAACAAAGTGCATATTACCCACGGCTGGATCTGGTAGGCAGCTATTCTCGCTATGACGATGATTTCATTAATGGCAATGGGGATAACAGTGCTGAGGAACTGCGGGCGCAGATGGTGCTTTCTTTAAATGTCTTTGACGGTTTCTCAAGGGAATCATCCATCAGTAAAGGTAAACTCTCGGTCCGGGAGATCCAATATGACACAGAAGAGTTAAAAAACAGCCTTACCACTGAACTTGGCAATCTCTTTATTGATTATCGGGTGAGCACTGAAAATGTGGAGGTGGCAAAGGAAGACATTCGTCATGCCGAAGAAAACCTACGTATTACCCAACTCAAATACAAGCAGGGACTACAGCGAGAATCCGAGCTGCTAGATGCTGTGACCAATCTCTCTAGATCACGATATAATGAGGTGGCCGTTATCAGAGCTGTTTTTGAAAACGCATTTCGCGCCACCAGAATGGTGGAAGAATTTCGTTTTCAGAGCAGTACTCCCTGATTCAGTTATTGGCTAGAGACATGACTTTATTCTCTCCACGGGCTTGAAGATCTGTCTGGTTGACGATCACAAAAAAATTCCGCCTATCGAACCGAGGCTCGATAGGCGGGAAATTGAAGAAAAAGTGGGCTTTGTTCCCCCGGTGAAACTTATTTTGTTGCTGCTGTTACCTTTGCAGGAGTTTTATTTACATATTTAAAGAAAACTGGGAAGGCGACGAA
>CAZDJE010000093.1:0-15134 GCA_964505715.1 uncultured Desulfocapsa sp.
TGGTACCCGGAGCGAGAATCGAACTCGCACACCCTAGGGGCGAGGGATTTTAAGTCCCTTGCGTCTACCAGTTCCGCCATCCGGGCACGTATCTATTTTTAACATAGAGCGGATTTGTTTGTCAATTGTCAAAAGGCTTGTTTGTGAAGCTTTTTCAGGTGTATAGTTCTCGAAACGAATTTTTTAGCATAGGAATTGAATTCTAAGGTCTTAAATGAGCGAAACAAGTTACAAAATTATTAAAATTTTAAGTGGTTTTTTTGGATTACTGCTGACGGGCACCGTCGGATTTATGTATCTCGAAAATATCTCTTTTATTGACGCTTTTTATATGACAATTATCACAGTATCAACTGTTGGGTATGGTGATATGGTTCCGGTACACACTTCTGGGAAAATATTTACCATAGCTATGGTTCTTAGCGGTGTTGGATATGTGATGTATATGTTCACAAAAATCGTGGAGACTGTGGTCGAAGGCGGGCTTCGCGAACTAATGGGGAAAAGACATATGGCAAAGGAACTTGCTAGATTAAATGATCATTATATTGTTTGCGGGTATGGTCGTATTGGAAAAGTGATTTGTGCAACACTCGATGAAAATGATGTGAAATTTGCTGTTATTGAGAGTGAACCGGGTGAGTATCAGGACATAGCAGAGGCTGGGTATAATGTTATTAAAGGTGATGCTTCAGAGGATGAAGTTCTGAAAAAAGGGGGCATTGGACAGGCCAAAGGCTTGATTGCGGTTGTTTCAACCGATGCTGACAATGTCTTTATAACCCTGACTGCCCGTGGATTGAATCCGGATATCAATATTATGGCAAGATCAAGTGGAGCTGTAGGGTCAAAAAGAAAATTACAACGAGCTGGTGCCGATTGTGTGATATCTCCGTATACAATAGGAGGAATGCGAATGGCCCATTCGGTGATCAGGCCAAATGTTATCGATTTTCTTGAGGCATCAATGGCTGTTGATGAGTACAACCTGCAGATTGATGAGGTACCGGTGAGCAAAACTGCTGATTTGCAGGGGAAAACCTTAATGAAATCTAATATAAGGAAAAACTTTGATATAATTGTTGTTGGGATAAAACGTGGAGACGACAATATGCTCTTTAATCCAAAGCCGGATACGGTTATTCTTGGAAATGATATCCTGATTGTTCTTGGAAAAAAGAATCAGATTGCCGATTTAAAGACCTCTATCTGCGGATAGCAGATAGAGGTTTTGGTGGTATCTAACACTGGTGAACAGTAGGTAAATCAGTATAAGTGCCTTGGCGCGACTGTTAACCATTTCTGATGACGTACAAAGCTCAGCTATTTTTCTCGTCATTCCGAAAAGGCGGGAAGCCAGAGTTCTGGCATAAAACTGGATCCTCGCCTTCGCGAGGATGACATCACCATACTCTCTTGTGATTCGTTTGTTTTGTCGGATTATTATGTCTTTACTATATCAAGTTGGCTGATTTACATCTGTAATCAGATAAGCATTTGAGTTAAAAGGGACGTAAGCGTTTCTCGGAGTTTGCGCGCACCTATTTTTTTGACAGCGTTTATGGAGTAGGGCACTAAAAAATCATAGATGCATCCCGAACTATCTTTTTCATTTCCCGTACAGCCTGATCTAGTCCCACAAAAACAGCACGTGCTATAATAGCATGGCCAATTGAGAGCTCTTCGATGGTATCCAACGCTGCAATTCTCGCAGTTGTCTGGTAGTCGAGTCCATGTCCTGCATTCACCCGCAGGCCCATTTGATATGCCTCTTCAGCAGCGGAAGCAATTAACTGGTATTCCTGCTCGCGCTCTGTTTCGCTTGTGGCATCACAGTAACGACCAGTATGCAGTTCCACATAGGTTGCACCAATTGCATGTGCAGCTTTTATCTGCTTTATCTCTGGATCAACAAACAAAGAAACGGGAATACCGGCCCCATCCATCTGTTTGATGGTTTTTGCCAGTTTCTTCTTCTGCCCGGAAACATTTAAGCCGCCTTCGGTGGTGAGTTCCTGACGTTTTTCAGGCACAAGAGTAACCATGTCCGGCTTGAGATTCAGGGCGATTTCAATGATTTCCTTGTTTGCCCCCATCTCCAGGTTCATTCTGGTTTTAATTGTCTCTCTCAAGAGTCGAATATCGCGGTCTTTGATATGGCGTCTGTCTTCCCGGAGATGGACAACGATTCCTGCAGCGCCCGCAAGTTCACAGATGGCGGCGGCAGCAACGGGATCAGGTTCTGCAGTCCCTCTTGCATTACGAACGGTTGCGACATGGTCTACGTTAATGGCTAAATGGGTCATTTGAAAACTCCTGGAATTACGTAATTGGGTAATAAGTTTTGTTTCAAGCGCCCACATTGCAAGGGCCTCGGTTTCCGAACGTTCATGGTCATGTCCAAGAAGGTGCAACAGGCCATGAGTGAGCAGCCAGGTAAGGCGGTCATGTAATGATACCTTCAGCTCATGTGCCTCTCTTTGTGCTGTTTCAACAGAGATAATAATATCGCCAAGTTCTTTTACAGGTATTGAAGAAGAGAAATCAAAGAGATCATCTCCTTGAGAAAATGGAAAAGAGAGTACATTGGTGGGACCGGATTTATCTCGGTAATGCTGGTTGAGCCAGCTGATTTCTTCATCGTCGACTAAAATAACAGCAAGGTCATGGTCAGCGACATGATTTTGACGCATAAGCCATACTGCACGTCTGCTCAACAGTTTGCTATTAATCCTGAAAACTGTTTCGTCACAATTTTGGGTAAAATGAGCGCTCATATATATATGTATTATCTGCTGTTTGATTGAATTTCGTAGGCGCCAATGATTTTCTGTACAAGGGGGTGGCGGACGACATCCTGTTTGGAAAAATTACAAAATGTAATGCCGTCAATGCCCTGAAGAATGTTTTTGGCATGGAGTAGGCCCGATTGATCTGATCGTGGCAGATCCACCTGGGTGATATCGCCTGTGATAACTGCAGCAGAATCAAAACCGATACGGGTGAGAAACATCTTCATCTGTTCCCGTGTTGTATTCTGGGCTTCATCCAAAATAATAAAGGCATCGTTTAAGGTTCTGCCACGCATAAAGGCAAGAGGTGCAATTTCGATAATGCCCTGTTCGATATAATCTGCACTCTTTTCAGGACCAAGCATATCTGTCAGGCCATCGTAAAGTGGACGAAGATAGGGATTTACTTTTTCGGCAAGATCTCCTGGGAGAAAACCGAGTTTTTCTCCTGCTTCAACAGCAGGACGAGTGAGTATAATTGATCTAGCTTGCCCGGATTTAAGTGCTGAAACGGCCATGGCAACGGCAAGGTATGTTTTACCTGTTCCAGCCGGACCAATTCCGAAAACGATATCGTTATTGCGAATGGAATCGATATATCTTTTTTGATTCTGGGTCTTTGGAGAAATAATACGGTTCTGGGTAGTGATGTATACTTTATCTAGAAAAATCTTGGCAAGTTTTGCTTGAGGGTTGGCTTCTAGTACACGCAATCCAAAAGCAAAATCAGATGAATAGAGTTTGAAATTTTTACTTAAAAGGTCGTAAAATTGTTCAAGAAGATCAACGGTGAGGTCTACTTCATGCCCGAGGCCAGAGATATGTACACCATTTCCCCGGGCATGAATTGTGACACCGATGTTCTGTTCAACTAGTTGGAGATTTTTGTTTAACTCTCCGAACAGGATACCCGCCTGATTGTTATCGGGAAAGGTGATGTCCCTGCTTGTTTCGTTGTTTGACATCTTTACTTGGCCTGTGCGGCAAGTTCCTCATCTACCATTTGCTGGAGTTGAATGATTGCCTCAGGCTCTTGTTTACGATTAAATTTAACACCATTAACAAATATTGTAGGAGTCCCTGTAACGCCTAATTGCTTTGCATCAGCAAGATCTTTATTCAGCTTTTGGGTGATTGCGGGAGATGCCATATCTGCCTTGAATTTATCAAGGTTTAAGCCGAGTTGTTTTGCAATCTTGTCGATGGCGGCAGGATTCAACTGTGGGGCAGCAGCAAAGAGTTCGTCGTGGAATTCCCAGAATTTACCCTGTTCAGCAGCAGCGAGTGCAGCACGAGCCGCTGGGTTTGAAAACTTATGCATTTTAAGGGGCATATTCTTTAAAACAATTTTTACGGTATCGGGGTTATTCTCGAGCACCTGCTCGAGTAGTGGCACTATTTGGCCACAATAAGGTCACTCAAAATCCGTAAAAACGGCAACGGTAATCGGGGCATTTTCATTGCCAAGGTAGGGGGAGCCGGTGGTGTCAACATCTACTACAAAATTGACAAGCAGGTCGGTGAAGCTATTATCCTTTTGATTAACAAGGAAGAGCTTTTCGCCGCGAGGTGCAATGTCGATTGCGGAGACACCTTTTTTGACATTAATCCGTCCCAGGAGGTCTCCTTTTGTAGAGTAGACTAAAACTTGGTTCGTATCGGTAAGAATGAATACTTTCCGGCCATCGAGGGAGTACACAATATCGAGTGGCTTATTTGGAAGGTTCCAGGTGTTTTCAACCTCTAGTCGAACCTTTGAGGCTCTTGAAGGCTCGGTAGCAGCAAATACCGAAGCGGTTGAAAAGAAAAACATGAGCATGGCACAGGCTGCAATACGCTGTTTGTACGTCATTATTTCCTCCGAAAAAATGTTAGTTGTGAGTCGATGTCAGACAGGGCCTTAAAATGGAATAACTCCCTCACACTGCATGGACAAAGAATTTAAATAGAAAAAAGTAAGATATTACGATTTCCAACAAAAGCAGATAATAGTCTCTGTTAGTTTGTTTGGCAAGGAGCAGATGGGGAATTGACTTTGCCTTGAAGTAAAAAAGAGTGAAGAAAAGAAGAATTTTTTTGCTTAATAAACAGTATCGGTCTTGACTGTAGGGTTGATGTGAATTATTTACTAGAAGGTTATCAAGGTCTGCTTTGATAATGATCAAACCATTTAGTGTTAAAATGCGAGGGTGGCGGAATTGGTAGACGCACTGGTCTTAGGAACCAGCGCCTTTGGCATGGGGGTTCGAGTCCCCCCTCTCGCACCATTTTACAGAAATGGAACCTGTAAAGTCAAAATCTAACGAGATATATACAAAGTGATCTGGCGAGCTCGGGTGTCAGGCAAAAACTTTATAAAGGATGGACAGAATGGATGTAGTTGTAGAAAATGTCAGCGCACTTACAAAAAAAATTACCATTACCCTCCCAAAAGACGGGGTACAGAAAAAGCTTGAAAAAGAATATGGCAAGTTGCAGCGTGAAACCAAACTGAAAGGTTTTCGCCGTGGTAAGGTCCCTCGTCCTGTAATTATCAGGCATTATCAGGGGCAAGTGCAGGCTGAAGTAGGCGAAAAACTTGTTCAGGATAGTTATTTTGATGCTATTGAACAAGAGAAAATTGATCCTGTTGTTCACCCTGACATCACTGAGCCCGTTTTTAATGAAGATGGTACTTTTACCTTTATTGCCAATATTGATATCAGACCTGAGTTTGAGCTTGCTGACTATAAAGGAATTGAAGTTGAAAAAGTATCCAGCGAAGTAAGTGATGCTGCAATCGAAGTTGAATTAGAAGAACTTCGTCGTGAAATGGCTCCTCTTCGTTCCGCTGCCGACCGCGCTGTGGAAAAAGGCGATGTTATCGTTGTTGATTTCGAAGGATTCAGCGGTGGCAAGGCAATGAAGGAAGTAAAAAATGACAATTATTCTGTTGATGTCGGTGCCGGAAAACTAAGTCCTGAGTTTGAAGAGAAGCTTGTTGGTATGAAACAGGGGGAAGAGGCCAGTCATGAAGTTGACTTTCCTGCTGAATATGTGAATCCTGTCCTTGCTGGTAAGAAGGTTGAGTTTCGCGTCAATGTGAAGGAAGTAAAAGAACGTGTCCTTCCTGAGTTAAATGATGAATTTGCTAAGGATGTGGATGAAAAGTTTACCTCCTTTGAAGATTTACAGAACGATGTACGTGGCAAACTGCAAACAGAAAAAGATAAGCGTGCAGAGGGTGATCTCACCGACCGTGTGATGTTAAAGCTGCTCGAAAATCATTCCTTTGACGTTCCGGAACGGCTCGTTCGTTTTGAAGTGGAAGAGATGATTAAAAATACTGAAAAATCTCTTGAACAGCAGGGGATGAACCTCGAATCAGCTGGCGTTAATCGCGATGAATTGGCAGAACAGAGTAAAGAGACTGCTGAAAAACGAGTTCGCGGCGACTTTATTCTTAAGAAGATTGCAGATACCGAAGATATCAAAGTGAATGACGAGGATATGGACAGAGCCTTTAAGCGCATTGGTGATCAGTACAATATGACTGTTGCTAAGGTGAAAGAGTTCTTTCAGAGCCGGGATGATTTGCTTCCATTCATGAACGAAATCCTCAATGAAAAAATTCTGACTTTTCTCAGAGATAATGCAACATATGTTGATGCTGTTCCTGGCGACAAGAAAGAACCAGCTGATGATGGTAAGGAAGCTAGTGCTGCATGATACAATAGCAGGGAAAACTGCTTTATATACGTATTAAACTATACGACTGCATTTGCCTTACGGGCTTTTGCAGTCGTCTTTATTTGAAGGAGAGTTAAATGAATCTTGTGCCTATGGTTGTGGAGCAGAGTCCTCGCGGGGAGCGTTCCTTTGATATTTATTCCAGACTTCTGAGGGAAAGAATAATTTTCCTTGGTACCCAGGTTGGCGATGAGGTTACAAGTTCAATCGTAGCACAGCTCCTTTTTTTAGAAGCTGAAGACCCGGAGAAAGATATCACCTTTTATATAAACTCTCCTGGCGGTTCTGTTACTGCCGGCCTCGCTATTTATGACACTATGCAATATGTCAAATGCGACATTGCAACGCTTTGCATGGGCCAGGCAGCATCCATGGGTGCTTTGCTTCTTGCAGCAGGTACAGCTGGAAAACGGTATTCTCTTTCCAATTCAAGAATTATGATTCATCAGCCCATGGGTGGATATCAGGGGCAGGCCAGTGAGATAGATATCCATGCACAGGAAATTCTTCGCATGCGTGATGATCTCAATAAAATATTATCAAAACATACCGGTCATACTGTGAAAAAGCTTCAGAAGGATACGGATCGTGATAATTTTATGAGCCCCGTTGAAGCAAAAAAATATGGTATAATTGACGAAGTACTCCTAAAACGAAAGGATGCTGTAGAGGAAGAGTAAAATGGACGATATCGAAAATAAAGAACCAAACTGTAACTGTTCGTTTTGTGGGAAAGATCAAGGTGAAGTGGCAAAGCTTATCGCCGGTCCAGACGTTTTTATCTGTGATGAGTGCATTGATCTGTGTAATGAAATTGTAAAAGATGAGGAAGCGGCTGAAGTAAGTGATGTTGAAGATGCTGGAAAAGCAGCACTGAAACCAATGGATATTAAAAGTCATCTGGATGATTATGTTATAGGACAGGATTTTGCCAAAAAAGTTCTCTCCGTTGCAGTTCATAATCATTACAAACGTATTGACGCGCCAGTGTCCGATGATGTTGTAGAGCTGCAGAAATCCAACATTATTCTGATCGGTCCCACCGGGAGTGGTAAAACACTTGTCGCTCAGACGCTTGCTAGAGTACTGAATGTCCCTTTTTGTATTGCTGATGCGACCACGCTTACAGAGGCTGGTTATGTTGGTGATGATGTTGAAAATATCCTTGTAAATCTTCTTCAGGCTGCCGACTATGATATTGATCGTGCTGAACGCGGCATTATCTATATTGATGAAATTGATAAAATTGCCAGGAAGTCCGACAGCGCATCGCTTACCCGTGATGTCTCCGGTGAAGGTGTGCAGCAGGCACTTCTTAAAATCATTGAAGGTACTGTTGCCTCTATTCCTCCCAAGGGTGGACGTAAACATCCTCAACAGGAACTGGTTAAAATTGATACAACCAATGTCCTTTTTGTCTGTGGCGGTGCCTTTGTAGGACTTGAAGCGGTTGTCAAAAGAAGAAAGGGTAAAAAGTCCATTGGTTTTGGTGCCAAAGTTACCAGTGATGATAACTTGAAAATTGGTGACATTCTTGAAGCAGTGCAGCCGGAAGATTTGTTGAAGTTTGGTCTTATTCCTGAACTTGTTGGCCGACTGCCTGTAATTGCAACCATGCAGGAGCTTGAGGAAGAGGATCTTGTCCGTATTTTGACAGAACCAAAGAATGCTCTTACTAAACAGTACGCAAGGCTTTTTGAATTTGAGGATGTTCGGCTTCGTTTTACAGAAGGATCACTTACAGCTATTGCCCAAAAAGCGTTGAAAAGAAAATCTGGGGCACGTGGCTTACGTTCTGTTCTGGAGGAGGCCATGCTCGATGTTATGTATGAGTTGCCGTCAAAAGAGAATGTGCAGGAGTGTGTAATTAGTGAACAGGTTATTACTGATGGTGACTATCCTGTGATATTATACAACAACCCATCAGAAGAAAAGCCTCTGGAAAGTACTGGGTCATAATCATTCTCAGTACAATCGTATAGAAAGCAGAAGTCGACCTTGTCGGCGATATTACTTTAAGTGAGAAATGTCTCTAATGGAAACCAGCTTATATCCAATTATGTCACTTCGTGACATTGTAATTTTTCCACATATGGTGGCTCCACTGGTTGTGGGTAGGACAAAATCTATCCACGCCCTAGAAGATGCCATGGAAAAAAGGACTGAAATCCTTCTCGTTTCTCAACAGGATTCTTCAGTGGATGATCCTACTGAAGATGAAATATATAGAGTTGGAACGCTTGCTATTGTTATGCAGTTGCTTCGTCTGCCCGATGGAACTATCAAAGCTTTGGTTGAGGGGAAGAGAAGGGCCGAAATTGTCTCTTTTCTGCCCCATGAAAAATTTATGCAGGCCGAGGTGTCTTTTCGTGAAGATAGTGAGGCTGAGGAACAGGAAACCGAGGTATTTGTACGGCGATTGAGAAAACAATTTGAACAGTTTGCAGAGGTTAACCGTAAGATTCCCCGTGAAGTTGTAAAGTCTGTTAAAAACATTGAGACCAGTGGGAAACTTGTTGATGTGATCAGTGCCCACTTGCCGCTCAAATCCGATGAAAAACAATCCATTCTTGAGATCGATTCTATTCCTAAGCGAATTGAGAAAGTTTTAACATGTATCAGTCGTGAACTTGAGCTTGCCGAACTTGAAAAGGATATCAACTCAAGAGTCAAAAAAAGCATGGGGAAGACCCAGCGGAACTATTTTCTTGGTGAGAAAGTAAAGGTTATCCAAAACGAAATAGGTCAAAATGAAGACGGTGTTGATGAAATTGGAGAACTTGAGCAATCAGTTAAAAAGAAGAAACTGCCCCAGATTGTAAAAGAAAAGGCTGTAAAGGAATTAAAAAAGCTTCGCAGTATGCCTCCAATGTCTGCCGAGACAACGGTTGTGAGAAACTATGTTGACTGCATACTGACTCTTCCCTGGGGAAAAAAGTCTCGTTCCAGGTTAGACGTTGTGAAGGCTGAAAGTATACTTGATGAAGATCATTATGGACTTGAGAAGCCGAAAGAGCGGATTCTTGAATACCTTGCGGTTCAATCCCAGGTGAAAAAACTTCAGGGGCCAATTATTTGCCTTGTCGGCCCTCCTGGTGTTGGTAAGACCTCTATTACAAAGTCAATTGCACGTGCCATGGGACGGAAATTTACTCGTATCTCACTTGGTGGTGTGCGTGATGAAGCTGAGATTCGAGGGCACCGCAGAACGTATGTTGGAGCCATGCCTGGAAAAATCATTCAGGCCATGCAAAAGGTCGGTGTTGCTAATCCCGTGTTTTGTCTCGATGAAGTCGATAAGATGAGTACGGATTTTCGTGGCGATCCATCATCTGCTCTTTTAGAAGTTCTTGATCCTGAGCAAAATAACGCCTTCAATGACCACTATCTCGATCTTGATTATGATCTCTCTGAAATCTTTTTTATAACAACTGCTAATAATCTTGAAGGAGTTCCGCTGCCTTTGCAGGACAGGATGGAGATTATCCGTCTGAATGGGTACACCGAAGAAGACAAGCTGAAGATCGCAGAAGGATATCTGATTCCTAAACAGTTAGAGCGTAATGGTTTTAAACCAGACGATATTGTATTAACCACTGGTGGTTCTCTTGAAATTGTCAGGCGGTATACAAGGGAAGCCGGTGTCAGGAACTTTGAACGGACTATTGCATCTGTCTTCAGAAAAATTGCCAGAGATCGTTTAAAAAAGAAAGCAAAAACCAAGAAGTATAAGGTAACTGCCAAGGGCGTCAATAAGTACCTTGGTACTCCCACATTTCGTTTTGGGCTTGCTGAAGAACGTGATAGTGTTGGCCTTGTGACAGGTCTTGCCTGGACATCGGTGGGTGGGGAATTGTTGCAGATAGAGGCAACTCTGATGCCTGGTACCGGGAAGATGATGGTGACCGGTAAACTCGGTGATGTTATGCAGGAGTCTGCACAGGCAGCTTTGAGTTATGTGCGATCCCGAGCAATGCGCCTTGGCCTTGCGACTGATTTTTATCAGAAGCTTGATATCCATGTTCATGTCCCGGAGGGTGCTGTCCCTAAAGATGGTCCATCGGCCGGTGTCACCATTGCTACAGCACTTGTTTCTGCAATCCTAAAGATCCCTGTCGACCATGAAGTTGCAATGACAGGTGAGATAACACTTCGTGGAAGAGTTCTTCCCATTGGTGGGCTTACGGAAAAATTACTTGCTGCCAAGCGTGGGAATGTAAAAAGGGTGTTAATCCCAAAAGAAAATGAACGTAACCTTGCAGATGTCCCAGCAAATATTCGTAAGAGTTTAGAGGTTCATTGTTTAGACAATGTTGACCAAGTATTGGAAAAATCGCTTGTATTAAAAGAAGGTGAGACACTATTTAAGGATGTTGCTCATTCATCCGTCTACGGTGACTTTACAGCCTCTTCACATAATAGCCCTCATTGATCTTTTTTGCTTGACGGTGTAGGGCCTTCTTGGTAAATAGATGTTCACAATGATTGAGGGGGCGGTTAGCTCAGCTGGGAGAGCATCGGCCTTACAAGCCGAGGGTCACAGGTTCGATCCCTGTACCGCCCACCATTTAATCTTTGTAAGTAATTTTCTAACTTGGAGCGGTAGTTCAGCTGGTTAGAATACCGGCCTGTCACGCCGGGGGTCGCGGGTTCGAACCCCGTCCGCTCCGCCAGATATATAAAAAAAGGGTCTCAACCAGTTTTGGTTGAGACCCTTTTTTTTGTCTTCGAAAAACCTCCGATATTCATTTATGCCAGATCTGTGTCGAATCTGTGTCAAAACAGCAAAAGCATTATTTTTCTGTTTCAGAAAAAATGACCTAAAGCCTGGCGTTAGGTGTCTTCCTTTCTTTATCTGACTTTTCTTTACTCTGAAATTCGTAAAAATCTTCAATCTCACAATTTCTCTATACTGATAGAGCGTGTCTATACATCTAGGGCAATGCCCAAACAGCGTGAAATACCTACTGGTAAGCTTTTGTGGATAACTCGTAAGGAAGAGTTGCTGCATGCAGCATAAAAAATAAGCAGAACATTCAAGAAGGAGAGAACCTATGAAAGTATTTGATATCCTCTCTAAACGATTAGAAAGTAACGCTGTTGGCCTCTAGTCAAAATGTGGCGTGATGCTGGAAAAGGAAAACGGTAAATAGAGCCTGAAGTTTGATGTTATACCCGTGAATCCTGAATGGGATGGTTGGTAGCTTACCAGTGCCGGGAAGCCTAAAGATTACGATGCAAATGGATGGGGGCGCTTTATTTTTCTGAAGAGCCGCCTCAGCTAAGAACGCAGGTAATGTTAATCTTACAAAAAACGTCCACTACCAATTATAAAATCCCAATACTCCAGTAGGCTATACGTTTTTTTGAACCAAAGGTAATTCGATACTAATTTTTGTTCCCTGTTCCGGTAGCGATTTTGCCCAGATTTTACCTCTATGTTTATCTACAATAATCGTATGGGAGACAGAAAGTCCAAGCCCAGTTCCTTGGCCCACATCCTTGGTGGTGAAAAAAGGATCAAAAATATGCATTTTTGCAGCTTCTGTAATACCGGGACCGTTGTCTTCAACTTCAATTAATACGTTATTGGCAACGATGGCGGCACGTAGTGTAATACAGGGTGGGGATGTCATATCTGCTGCCGCCATAGCCTGGGTACTGTTTTTTATGAGGTTCAGGAGTACCTGCTCGATTTCCATAGGTACGCAGATGATAGGAGGCAGGTTGGAATCACACTCTTTTACGAAATGAACATTCATGATATTCTGGGTTTTCTTCATATCATAGTCAGCCTGAGCAAGAAGTAGTGAATTGTCAATGATCTCTACCAGATTACTTGTGCAAAATGTCCCTACATGGGGGCGGCTGAAATCCAGAAGACTTTTGACAATATTTCCAGCCTTTAGTGCTGAGTCACGAATCCCATCCATGAAATAGCCAAGTTCGTTCTGTTTGAAATATTTCTGTACCGCCACAAGGTCGACATTGAACTCAGTGGCTTTTTCTTTGCTGTCTGCATCTTGGGGGGAGAGTCCCAACTCCACCAGTTGGTGGGCTTGGAGAATTGCTGAGAGTGGGGTGTTTATTTCATGGGCAACTCCTGCTGCAAGCCCAGCAATGGTTACCAGCTTTTCATTCTGGAGCAACTGTTCCCCCATTTTTTTCTGGCTGGTGATATCCAGTGCAGTAAAAGTAATTCCCTTGGACAGGTTGTCGGGATCCAGAGGTGTCAAATTGAGCAGTATATCAAGAAGACTACCGTTCCGATGTCTCCATTGTGCTTCTATAGTGGCGGTACCAAAATTTTGAATTTGGTTATACTTTAAATGCCCCACCCGCTCAAAATCTTCATCATTCAGGTAAAGCATTCTTAGACTCTGCCCAATGAGTTCTTCTTCCTGATATCCTGTTATATGACCCATTTGGTCATTAACCTGTTGTAACACACGATCAATTGTTACCCCGATACCAATGGGAGCTACACGGAATATGCTTTTTAAATAGGCCTGACTCTTTTCCAGAGATTCGAGTGATGTGGTACTCTGCTTGAGTTGTGTTGCCATATCGTTAAATGAATGGGCCAGCTTGCCAAGCTCATCATTGCTCTGCAAGTTAATTTGATGGGAAAAGTTTCCCTTGCCAATTTCCCTGGTGCCTTTGTCGAGAATTGCAAGTGGTTGAGCAAGTTTTCGCCCAAACAGGTACGATATCAGTGCCAGGAGTAGAATCAACAAAAAACCTGAGAACAGAATTTTTTTGATTGACTCAAAAAGTGGTGTCAGAACAATGTTGAGTTCACGGTAACATAAGATGTACCATGATTCCCCTGAGTTACCCTTTTTATGGTCAACGGATTTAAATGTACCCCCAAAAACATACCCGTCTGCACCTTGTGTTAACTGCACTTCCGAAAGACCCACCAGATACTTTGTCTCCTTATCCTCAATAATAACTGTATCGAGATCATTGTTTTGCATTTTTTGTCGGATTGAGTCATTTGCCAAAGTACTTAACGGTTCAAAACCCTTATCAAAGACTATCATACCACCGGATCGGCTCAACTTGAACAAGCCTATCAATTTATCCTCTGCACTGGATAGCAGAGTATCGATACTTCCCATAATATTGAGGTTAAACTTTAATATGCCTATTGTTTCCATACCTTCTCTGACCGGTACAACAAGTCCGAGGACATATCCTCCCACACTGTCATCATAGCCGCGATCATCAAAGAAAATTTTTCCTTCTCCATTGTGATATGCCCCCTGCCACCAATATTTATTGCCATGGGCAAATGTTGAAAGCTTAGCAGTTGAAGCAACCAGAGCACCAAATTTATTGGTGAGGAAGATCTCTCCGTATTCGCCCTTAAGAAGTGACTGCTGTCCCTTAAGGAGGTGTGAAACCCTATTGTCTGTAAATTTCAGGATAAAATCATCGGTGGGATCTTTGACAGATTTCCATTTGCTGTTTTGGGAGTCTATGGATTGATTTCTCTTTTCCTCAGACATCTTGGTATAGAGTAGATTACTCGTTTGTAAAGCATCGAGTATCTCGGGCATATGGGCAAAGGTGCGGCTGGTGTTTACCTTTTCAGCAAGAAGAACATCAAAATCACCGGACACCTCATTGGCAATAGATTGACTGTACAACATCTGGGATTTGATGAGCGAGTTATAGTGTGATTTGTAGATAATAAACGATAGCAGAATCAAAGCGGTCGTGCCGGTGATAAGCAGGGTGAGGGAGAGTTTATTGGAAAGTTTCAATGATATGTCCTCTGCTAAGGGGTTTTTTAGTTAGCATATACAGTTTCACGGTCAAGATCATTTTACAAAGTTTTTTGGCAAACTGGTTTTGTTTTCATTAGTAGTTTTATATTTTCACTCAAGTCGTGAATGAATTCTTTTGTACCCATGTCTTCAACGCAGAACTCAACTACCAGATTCTCCTCGGCAAAACCACTTTGAATTCCATCCATGATCCCGTCAATCCAGAAATACACTTGATGAAACGATTTCAGGATAAGGCCATTCTTACGATTTTTGGCATGCGTTGTTATGGGAGTAGAGAGGAGAAACTGGGCGGTGATTACTATCGTAATCAGACTGGTTTTTATACTGGAGCAGTACTTACATTTTAGCATTGCTATTGATCCTCACCGTTTTAGATAGAGAAACGGTAATGAATTTTCCTAGCCCAAGAACACAGCACACTGGAGATGTCATTTTCTGGACACTTTCTTTTACTATATCATATTATTAAGTTGGTTTTAAATTATTTAATTTACCTGACAGGTATCTAGACCTGCTAGGTATAGAAAATAAAATCAACTCCATTGATATAATACCGATTAATTCGACCCACTGATTTTTTCTTACAGGTAAAGTCCTACTTGTGCTCAAAGGCAATCAGCCCACGTTCCTCATTTTGCAGTAATTAATACAGTAACTTCTCTCCAATAAACCAAATTTAGTTCAGGTAGTCCTGCTCTGCCTCTTTTATGCTTTTCTGAAATACCTCCTTACCTTGTTTCGTATAATGTGCTACTCAACACCAGTAGTGTCCGGTTAGAAAGTTGCATGTCCTTTTTTTAACCGCTTCCGGTGT
>CAZDJE010000094.1:0-15021 GCA_964505715.1 uncultured Desulfocapsa sp.
AATTTTACCCACCTCTTTGAGGGCTTTGTCACCAGCCAGATGGCCATATTGGTCATTAATCGTCTTGAAATTATCAAGGTCAAAAAATATAAACGTAGTGTCGTGGCCATGACGTGTGGCTCTTGACATCTCTTGATCAAATGAATTCTGGAAGGCGCCACGACTCAGTAGTCCGGTGAGGAAATCCTGGTGAGCAGATCGTAATGTCTCCTCGTAGCGTGAAAATTCAATAAGCTTTGGATTGTTGAGGTAGGGCTGGACGGTACTGAAATAATCGCATGCTGCGGTGGTTAGACCGATGTTACGCTTAAGGCTAATTTGCATTTTATCCGCATGCTTAACAATAGCGTCCCAGTACTGACAGGCATTGTCTTGGGTGAAGCTTAGCTGCACAAGATTGTGGAGGATAATTTTGCAAGCCTTTTTCTTCGTTTCCTTCAGGAAAGGTTGTAAGCAGCGGCATTGAGCCGTGGAGTCCCCCGGAGCACTGCTGAGAGAGTCGAGGATATTCTGTTTCAGAAGATCTATATTCGAAGCAGAGATATCGGCGTTGTCGTGAGTCATGGCACTGTTCCCTCCGCTGTAGCTGATATGTTGAGTCTGTTTCTGGAAATTTCCATACCAAAATAGTGTATCAATTATTTGTTGAAATTGGAAAGGAAATTCACTTTAACTCGTTGATATAATATCGTAACTGTATCCATGGTTAGGCAACTGTTCAATTATCTTGGGTTATTCGTCTGTATTTTGATATAAGGTTTTGTCTGATTTTGAAGATAAATATGTCTTTCATTTCCTCAAATGGCATCTGTCAGTGCTTGGCCATCGATGAGGAATATGGTAAAAGAGCTTGTACTGATTGCGTTTCCCATACATATTTACGTTCCTGAGAGTTTATGAAGATAGCCCTAGTACAGATAAATCCGGTTATTGGTGATTTTGCCTATAATAGTCGAAAAGTTTATAACGCCTGTTGCAAAGCACTGAAGAGAGGATGTAAACTGGTTGTCCTCCCGGAGCTGGCTCTGTCCGGGTATCCTCCCTACGATTTACTCGAAAGACCCGCATACCTCGCAGCGCATGATTTGGCGCTTCAGGACCTCTGCTCATCCCTACCGGATATTGATATTCTTCTTGGCTGTATAGAAAGACGGCCAGCTGATTCTGGCGGAAAAAAGTTATATAACAGCTGTTTTTTCATTCAAAAGGGGGCTGTTGTGCAGCGAATACAGAAACAACTGCTGCCCACCTATGATGTCTTTGATGAAAAACGCTGGTTTGAGCCGGGGGAATCTGCCGATGTAATCGAATGTGATGGGCTGCGTCTCGGGGTCACTATCTGCGAAGATATCTGGCATGCCGAGGTTGGTGAATATCAGCAGGATCCGGTGGCGTCATTCTTTGCAGATTCGAAAAAGGTGGATTGTGTTATTAATATTTCAGCGTCCCCTTTCCAGCGAGATAAGGAGTCTGTTCGTCATCGTCTTTTTAAGGGGATATGCACCCGATATCAGGTTCCGTTGATCTATGTGAATCAGGTTGGGGGCCAGGACTCTCTGCTCTTTGACGGGCGCAGTATGCTGATGGATGATTGTGGCGTTGTGAGGGCTAAAGCGCTTGGTTTTGCAGAGGATATGCTTGTTGTCGATAGTGAAGACTGGAGCGGGATCATGCACGATTCCCCGGATGAAGACCGGTTGGCGGCGGTGTGTGATGCGCTTGTTATGGGCGTTCGGGATTATGTTAGAAAATGTGGTTTTCGATCCGTGGTTCTTGGGCTTTCAGGAGGGATCGATTCGGCTCTTACCGCAGCTGTTGCTGTGAAGGCACTCGGGGCTGAGAATGTGCTGGGAGTTGCTTTGCCGTCACCATACAGTTCCGATGATTCCATGGAGGATGCAAAAGAGCTTGCCGAAAATCTTCAATGCCAATTCGAGGTTATTCCCATAAGTTCTCTTTTTGCTTCTTTTAAACAAAGTCTGCAGCCGCTTTTTGGTGATGCACCGGTTGAACCATCTGATCTTACAGAACAGAATCTCCAGGCACGTATTCGTGGCAATCTCCTTATGGCGCTGTCAAACAAGTTTGGCCACCTGCTGCTTTCCACTGGAAATAAAAGTGAGATGGCCGTTGGCTACTGTACCCTGTATGGGGATATGAATGGCGGTCTGGCCGTTATTTCAGATGTACCCAAATTGCTGGTCTATGAGCTTTCCCGATATATAAACCGGGATAAAGAGATTATTCCCCTGCGTACCATCTCCAAGGCACCTACTGCGGAGTTGAAACCCGATCAGTGTGACCAGGACGATCTGCCCGACTATTCCGTTTTAGATCAGATTCTGGAACTGCACCTTGAAGAGCATCTTGGTGTGGAAGAGATTACGGCTCAGGGCTTTGAAAAAAAGATGGTCGGCGATATTCTTCGTCGGGTTCGCTTAAGTGAGTATAAGCGAAAACAGGCACCCATGGGCCTAAAAGTCACTAGTAAGGCTTTTGGGTATGGTCGCAGGTTTCCCAATGTTCAGAATTTCCAGGGTTAATTGATGAGTAAAAAAGAAGAACTGAACAGCAGTAGCTGGTCTTTTAGAAAACAGTTGTTTGTGCTGCTGCTCCTTATTGTTGTGGGAGTATTGATTGTTCGTGAATTAATGACAGAGAGACCGGATCAGGTACATATTACCACCAGTGGTCGTATCGATATGTGTCTTTCTTGCCACCGTGAAGAAAAACTTGATCCCGCCCATGATCCAAGAGTGATTGGCTGTGCCTCCTGTCATCTAGGTGATGGACTGGCTATTGATAAGGAACAGGCACATAAGGGAATGGTCATCAACCCTGGCGATCTGCGAGTTGTGGAGAAGACATGCGGCGTTGAAGGGTGTCATCCAACGGATGTAAAAAAAGTGATGAATTCACTTATGGCCACCAACCGTGGTATCATAGGAACACTCCTTTTTTACTGGGGGGAGAGTGATTCTCAGGATACGGATCTCACCGTGGAGCAATTAATAGAGAGTGGTGAAACATCCCTTGCACTTGATTATTTCAGAAAGCTCTGTGCTACTTGTCATCTGTGGAAACAGAAGAATGACCTTCCCGGAGCTCCTGATTTCTTTAATGAAAAAGGAGGCGGTTGCTCTGCCTGTCATTATTTACTGCCCGAAGGAGAAGAGTTGCAGGGCGTGGCTGGTTTTGGTGACTCTACCAAGAGCGAGAAGAAGAAAGCGCATCCGCTGATTATCAAAAAGGTGGCTGAAGAAAATTGTATTCGCTGTCATAACCGATCCGGACGTATCGGTATTTCCTACACCGGGATATTTGAATCAGAAGGCTATGGGACTCCCTACGAACATGGTGGCATGACCTCGAAACAGCTTCCCGGGCAGCGATTTTATCTTGAGATTGCAGAAGATATTCATCATCAAAAAGAGATGGCTTGCATCGATTGCCATACCCGAAATGAGATTATGGGGGATGGGACGAGCTATGCCCATTATGAGGAACAGCTCGAGATCTCCTGTGAAATGTGTCATTCGGATACCCCTGGAATTACCAGAAAGGGTGATCCTGTTTCAAATATTTCCAAAAAAGATGGAAAGTATCAGATGGTTGGGCGGGTCAATGATAAAGTGTATCCGCTGCTTGGACCTAAAAAAGGTGTTTGTGATTTTAGCGGTCATAAACGGGTAACCTGCGAAGCCTGCCATTCAACATGGGTTCCACAATGTTACGGTTGTCATGCGAAGCGTGATAAGAGCCAGAAACACCTGGATAAATTGACTCTTGAAGAGACTCCCGGGATGTGGGAGGAAGGCAGGTCCTATATTCGATATGAAAAGCCAATGCTTGCCGTGTGGAAGGATGAGGTGGTTATTGTCACACCTGGTTGTCAGGATATTGTGACTCTGATTGATGAGGAAGGGAACGTGGAAGGCGGCTTTAACAGGTTTACCATGGCCGCTATTAATCCTCATACCACTCAGGCCAAAGGGCGAAGCTGTGCTGATTGCCACCAGTCAACCAAAACGGTTGGGCTTGGTGAAGGGACGGTTTCCGTGGATGATGATGGCGTATGGTCGTTTTCTGGTCTTGATCAGGGGGTGGATACCCTCGATGGAAAAACTGTTCCCTTTGATGCCTTTGTGAATATTGAAGGGAAAGCCTTGCAGCATGGATCACGGGATGACCTGCGTCCCTTTAACAGGGAAGAGTTACGGAGTATCCTCAGGGTCGGGCAATGCGTAGGTTGCCATGACCAGTATGAGGATCCGATGTGGAAGGATTATACAAAGGATACGAAGTGTTCCAGGCTTGATAAAACCAAATAACATTTCCTGGCATAGGAAATATGGGGGCGTCACGTGCGGCAGAAAAAAAAATTCACAGATGCAATATTTGTTATAACGGAGGAACGTCTCTGTCCGATTTATAACATTGGGGAAGAGATCAAAGTAGAGGATCTTTGTGCTGTTCTGCCCGAAGCAAAGGCCGTGTGTATGCTTCTTGTTGAAAAGCTGATTGAGGTAACGGTTCAACAGGATAGTTTTGAGCGCTTTGGTCAGCTTGGTGTGAAAAAATCAAAGTTTGACTGCGGTGGTTGTCAGGGCTTGATCCAGTTTGAGTATAAAAAGGAAAAAGGATTTTCCACCCTGCAGATGAAACTTCTTTCCGAGGCGGAAGAGCGGAGACGGAAATCCCATCTTGATATATTCTATAGTAAACTTCGTGAATTCCAACTTTTCGAATCCCTTGACGATGGCGCTCTGTACGATCTTGCACAGCTTCTCGAATTAAAAACATACCCAAAAGATAAAGTTGTATTGAAAAAAGGAGAACCTGGAGCTCACCTTTTTATTCTGCTTTCTGGAAAGGTTGGAGTTATTGGGGATGATGGTACCCGGCTGGCTGAAATGGGGAAGGGGGAGATCTTTGGCGAAATGAGTCTGTTGTCCGGGGAACCGGTCTCCTGCTCCATTTATTCTCTTTCTGAAACAGAAGCGGCACTCCTGAGTATTAAAAATTTCAAACATGTCTTAAAAAAATATCCTGTTCTGCAGTTATTCCTTTTGAAAATGCTTGTAGATCGTGCTCAGGCAATGGCTTTACGCTCTGGTAATATCACTTCCGGCATGTCTGGTGAACTTGATGAAATCAGTATTGTAGAGCTTTTGCAACTTATGAACTCAAGTCAGAAAACAGGTCGTATAGAGTTGCTCTTTGATGATGCCAAGGCACAGGTCCTTTTTTATGAAGGCGAAATTATCCAGGTCCGGTATCGTGATCTTGAAGCCAAAGAAGCTCTTTTTGCTATGTTGGCGAAGAAAGATGGACATTTCTCCTACGTTAAAGGTGTTCCGCTCGGGGTGGAAGAACTTCCTCCCCTTGGCAGCTTTATGGGGTTGATTATGGAGGGGGTGCAGTTTGTTGATGAACAGGAATATGGTGACTCCTGAGTTCTGTTTCCTGCCCTCCTTGCCCGTTCGGTATCTTTTTGGATTTATTTCGTACAACAAATCGTATCTCGATTTTTCTTTTTTTTATCCTCCCGCAAAGGGGATTAGATGCATTACAGAAAAAGATGTTGCCGGTTAGCGCCTGGTGAACTGGGTTAATCTCCACCCTGCACTTGGCGGCAGTTTCGAAGAAAAATAGTCAGCTCCAGAGAAGAGACAATAATCACAAGGATCATTGTTTTTTCTTGATTGTATGCAATGCAGAGTTGTTTATGTTCAATCTCTTTGGTTAACGGCCGGTTGTAAGGTTACTAGTTATATTGAAGCCTAAAAAATATTCTGCCTGTGATCGTCCTCCTATTCTTGAGTTCAATAAGAATTGATATAGCCTCTATGGCTTACCTTTCAAACCTCCATCCATTTCAAACGGATTCTTTAAAAATAGATTAATTAGGAAAAATTATTGACAACAAAAAATTTGCTGTATAATATTATTTAAGAATTGATCCTAATTAAGAGTGGGCAGAGATGGCCCCTGGAATTGTGTAGCGATACCGTACCGGGCAAGAGAAATGTAACGGGGTGAGATTGTCTCTGTTTAAAACAAAACAGCTGCAAGTTGTGTTGCGAGTATCTTTTTGGGCCCCTTGACGGACAACGACTGTTTGCAGGTAGAAATAAATATATTTTTCAAGGATGATATTTCCGTCATCCTAATGATTCATTCAAGCCAGGAGGTAGCTATGTCGGAAGAAGTAGCTGTGGGATGTGCCAGACCCACTGGAGGACCGGTAGGAGAAGCACCGGACAATAAATCAACAGATGAAAAACAAATTAGGAAGGAGGTACATTCCATGATCAAAGTCGGTAAAAAAGCCCCGGATTTTGCAGCACCAGGGTATCAGAAGGGAGCATTTGTTAATATTAAACTCTCAGATTATTTGGGGAAATGGGTACTACTCTGCTTTTATCCGGGTGACTTTACCTTTGTCTGAGCTACTGAAATTTCAGCGGTCGCTGAAAAATATCCAGAATTCCAGAAACTGGGAGCAGAAGTCCTCTCTATGTCCATTGACTCTATGTTTACTCACAAGATGTGGGATGACAATGAACTGAGTAAAATGGTGGATGGTGGTGTACCATTTCCCATGCTCTCCGATGCTGGTGGTAAAGTCGGTACCGTCTATGGGGTCTATGACGAAGATAACGGAGTTGAAGCACGTGGGCGTTTTATTATTGATCCTGACGGAGTTGTCCAGGGCTATGAAGTTCTGACCCCGCCAGTTGGGCGAAACGTGAACGAAACTTTCCGCCAGTTGCAAGCATTCCAACTGGTACGTGAGACGAAGGGTGGTGAAGCAACACCTTCAGGGTGGCGGCCCGGTAAGGCGACCCTAAAACCAGGCGTCGACCTGGTAGGTAAAGTATGGAAAGAATGGAAAGTCGAACAAGCCTTTGATTGATAGAAATAGTTTCAGTGAAAACACGGGCTGCTGATTGGATGTCCAGCTCGTGTTTTTATTGTTTTTCTGAAGACTGGATCAAGGCTTTTTGGTTACCTTCAGCCTGGCACCTTTGGAAAAAAACTTAATATCTTACCCAGGAAATTTGCATCTAAGTACAAATCAGAAAGTTGAGTAATAATTAAAGCACCCGCATAACCAGGCTTCCCACTCCCGGTTCTATAATAGAGAGCTTTTTGGCAAGGCCATAGGAAAGATCCACATCTCTTCCATCAATATACGGTCCCCGATCCGTAACAACGGCGCGTACCATTTCTCCGGTTTCAGTATTCTTTAATTCTACTTTTGTGCCAAGAGGCATCTCTTTGTGGGCAATAGTTGCAGCATACATGTCATAGATGTCGCCATTAGCCATTGGCTTACCATGGAAGTCTTTACCGTACCAACTAGCAACAACGGGCTCATCTTCGCCGCTTTCAGGAAGATGAATTTTAATTGTCTGACCTATCTGTAGAGTTTTAGGATCGCTTATCCCATTGTCAGCCATGATATCTTTGATATGAACATGGTACTTCTTCACGGCTAGTTCCCAGAGAGTGTCTCCTGCTTGGATGGTATGTTCTATCGTTGTCCCCCCCTGTTGCACTTCTTGTTGTTGTTGTGGTGGTGGGGCCGTAAACTGCTCTTTGGGAAAGATGATTTTATTAGTCGTTCTGGGGATGGAAATGGGTGTTGATGCAGCTATCTCGGGCTTCTGTTGCTGTTCAGCATGTTGCAGAGATTTTGCAAAAGAGTTCTCCGTCTGTATCGTGGCCCCTTCTTTTAAAAACCAGTTCCCGTTTTTTGTCGAACGGCCGACAGCATTGGGATTGTCCTGGCTCAGCGTTTTCCAATTCGTGCTTAACTGCCGGGTGACACTTGCTATGGTGTCACCTTTTTGTACTTGATATTCAAACATGATATGCCTCCTAGAAAATACATATGCAATTTTTGAGCCATTTTTTTAATTGCCCGTTAGTGTGCTTGTTTTTTTGCCATGGAAGGGGACGTGTGAGTCTGTTTAATACCTTTCGTCAGTTTTTTGACTTTTGTTGAGATCTATTTAGGGGGAATAATTGTCCCAGGGACAACCTTTTGAAATTCCAATGCTTTTTGAAGCAGTTTTATGGCCTTTCTAAAAACAAATTGCTGCAGGAATATAAGGGTAGCATATGGATACTATGATTTTTATTTACGAATGGCTTTGTTGCATTAGCTGATATTTGAATCAGACAGCATTGAGTAGATCCGGTATAATACCTAATATTGTCTGATGTTTTAGGTCTGATAGAGTGCAACTATTTTGTCAGGTGGGAGCGTTTTGGGGAGGAACAGTTCTTGAAAGAAATATTCATAAAATATAACATGATATTAGATATAAAAAACGCTGTATACAACTCTGAAGAGAAAAAAATATGATTCGGAAAATCCTGTTAGTAGATGATGATCAGATCCTGCAGCTCACTCTTAATCGGAAGCTGGCGGAATTCAATGAAGAGTTTGAGGTTGTACAGGCCGTGGATGGTTTTGATGCTTTGAAAAAGCTTGAAAAATCTGCCTTCTCACTTGTCTGTACGGATTTGATGATGCCACGAATGGATGGTATGAGCCTGATCAGCCATATTCGAACAAAATATTCCGATCTTCCGGTTATCGTTATTTCCGGGGTGAAGAGAAAGGATATGCCTAATATTGAGCATGTTGATGGCTTGATTGCCTATCTTGAAAAACCTTTTCAGGCAAATGATCTGCTGGAACTTATTCTGACAACCCTTAAGGAGGAGGCAAAAGAGGGGGTAATGCACAATGTTTCTCCAACAATGTTTTTACAGTTGATGGAGATGGAAGAAAAAACATGCACTATCCGTATGCTCGATAATGATTCGGATGAAGGCGGTATCCTCTACCTTACAAATGGCCACCTGCTTGATGCAAGAGTTGGAGCGTTAAGGGGGATAGAAGCTGCAACCAGAGTGTTTTTCTGGGATGAGGTTACTGTATTTCTGCGACATGAGTGTGCTCCCATGAAAGATGAAATTAACAGTACCATCCAGCCAATAGTTATGGCAGCACTGGTGGCAAAGGATGAACAGGCAGCTTCTCAGAGTGCCGGTGACAAATCTGAGAAAACGGCTGCAGGGACTAAGGGGAGTGAGAGCACAAAAGAGAGTTTGGGTGATGAAGAGAGTGTTGAGGGAGTGGGGGACGCATTACTTGATAATGTGAGAGAGGTTCTGGAGAAGGAGCTTCCTGATTTGCCGGGGGTTACCGCGATTTACAGTGATAATTCCATGAGAGAGGTGGGGGATGTTCTGAATAAGTTAGGTGGATTGTCCGGGCTTGGTGGATTTAAGGTTGGCTACGTTGAAAGAGAGGAGGGGGGAGGGGCCATTTTAGTCCCAGGAGAGCCTCCCGTACTGCTGGATACAAAAGCCGAGTGTTGTGTCGCGGATTATATCAGAGTTCTTAAAATATGAATCTGCCTCCCTGTATAAGCCACGTGATGAGGGAGAGCCTTTTTTTCCAGCTGTATTATTCGTGAGATAATTTCTGTTTCTTTGGGTAATCAAAAAAGAGAAGTTTACCTGTGTTGAGGGAGATTTGAGGCCACGGTAACTGGAAGCGAATACCAACAACACCGCAGGTGGGAATGTTCTTTATTTTAGCTCCAGTAAGTTCAACGCAGAAGTCAGTTATGACAGAGCTGTGACCGACCAGAAAAAGCCGAGTGATTTGTTCATCACACGTGTGAAGCACGCGATAAAGATCATTGATGCTTGAGGTATAGAGTTGCTCTTTTAAAAGAATGTTCTTTCTTGGGTAAGAGAGCGTACGAGCTATGATCCGGGCTGTCTTATGGGCTCGCCGGGCAGGGCTACACACAATCAGATCGGGGACACAATTATGATCTGCAAGGCGTTGGCCCATAAATGGTGCATTTCTTTTTCCACGCTTGTTTAAAGGACGCTCCCTGTCAGCTAAACTTGGGTCTTTCCAGCTTGATTTCGCGTGACGAATAAGAACAAGCTCTTTTTTTAATAAATCGATGGCCACAATGATTCCTCCTTACTAAAGACCTGGATTTTTTTCGAGTATAGCAGAAGTGGCATGGTCAAGTAAATAGTACCTTTGAGGGACGTGTAGTAGAGAGTAGATTTTTGTATTACAGACGACTCACCCGTATGGTTTAGAAAAACCCCATACGCTTTCCTCCTGTTTTCTGTTTGCCTTGAATGATGGCTTTTAAATCATCGTACTGCCCATTTTGGTTTGCATATTCAATGTAATTTTCTGCCACCGACAGCCATTCGTCAATGGTTCCATTAGAATTATTCAGTGTCTTCAAAAAATCATCCATCTGAATATCTCTTTCCTGGTTACTTTCCATAACTTCATCAAGAACGTACTCTGTTGTTTTTTCCACAAGCCCTGCAAGGTCAGCCCCGGAAAAGCGCTCGGCATGTTTGGCCAGATAGGCGTAATCAATGCCAGTGGCTGGCCGGCCTTCCATCTGCTTGGCAAGAATCTCCTGTCTGCCTGTCTCGTCTGGGGGGGGCACGAGGAAGAGTGTATCAAATCTGCCTGGGCGCTTGAAGGCATTGTCGACATCCCAGGGGACGTTGGTAGCACCGATGACAAGTATGTTTTCGTTACTTCCATGCAATCCATCCATTTCAGTGAGAAACGCATTGATGACCCCTGTTAATGAAGAGTAGCGGGTCAACTCTCGTTTTCTTCCCAGTGCGTCAATTTCATCAATAAAGAGTATGGCAGGGGACGCACTTCGTACTTCTTCAAATAAATTATGAACATTACGCTCACTGTTTCCCATCCACATATCAAGGATGTCATGAATGCCGATGCTGAAGAAGTCAGTTTCACATTCTCCGGCAATGGCCCGGGAGAAAAAGGTTTTTCCGCAGCCTGGAGGCCCGTAGAGTAAGATTCCTCCGCCCGCTTTTTTACCGTATTTTTGAAAGAGTTCCGGGTGCTGAAAAGGTCTGATAATCTTCATTCGAGCCGCGTGTTTGAGATCTTCTAAACCACCGACATCTTCAAATGTCATCCCGATGTATTCTTTGGCCACCGCCTTGAATTCAGTGAGCTGTCCGGCTTCGGCGGCTCGTTTTGGGGCGGCTTCAGTAGGTTCATTGTCTTCGTAGCCCATCTTGATCAGGGTGGCTTCTATGTTTGAGTGGTCCACCCCCGGATATTCTTCATCTAACTGCTGCATGTATTTTGTGAGATCGCCAAAATTATTGCTTGCCAATAGGCATGGTACGAGCAAGTAGAGAATCGCAAGCTTATCGACTTTTGAGATTTCTGGAATCTCTATGCAGGCTTTGAAGCAGATAACGGCTTTGTCAAATTCCTCCATCTCAAGATGCAGACTTCCTTTTTCGTTAGCAATGAGAAACGATTTGTCAATCAGGGCTTGGAGACTGGGAGATAACAGGAATTCTTTTAGTTCTTTCTCAGATTCGTTTTGTTTGAGCTTAGTGATGATCAACTCAGCAAATGCACTGTTTTCAGGGGTCGTTTTGAATACTTCAATAAGAGCCTGCAATTCTTTGTGATCCATTTTTTTATGTCCTGTTTCTGATTCTTAAGTGCTTGAGGTAAATAAGATGGGTACCAGCTGCTGCGCCAATAAAACAGGCAATGATTGTTATGATATTCGTGTCGAAAATGGCACCGGCAAAAAGGGTGATCAGTATGGTGAAAAAGCCATAGAGAAGAGTGGGAAGAAATGCCTTCAAGATTGGCGTTTTTGTAAAAAAGATAAGTGCCATGTGGATGAGGGCAAAAGAAAAGAAAAAACATGACCAGAACAGAGGAGTGGAGACGTAATGGGCAACCACGTTCAACGTTGGGATGAGTATGGCACCAACCAGATAGAAGTATATTCGTCCAGAGTCTTTTGATTCTGCCAGATAGTCTCTTCCTAATGCAAATTTTTTCGCTCGCTGGTAGTGTTTTTGATTCTTTTGAAGAAAGAAAAAGAACTCCAGGAGAACGATTCGTATCTTCGCTGCTATGAATGATGCAAGTAGTGAAAAAAAGGCGAGAAAAAAAATGTAGAAAAGATTGGTCAGGATTGATTGTGGCTGCCATCCGCTTTGAAAAAAATCAGTATCATGGATACCTGCAAAGATGAAGCAGGTGAAGAGCATTAATGAAGCCAGCCACATATATTTCGAGTAATAGAGCAACAGCATGGGGCCGAGTACCGGCATGATTGTGAAAAAATAATGCTCATGTTCTGTGGGGATAACGAACCAGATTCCAAGTGCAACAGCCATGAGTAGAGCAGCGGAAAGAAGGTCACGGTCCACGTGGGCAGTATTGCGTATGAACTCTTTTTGTTGATCTTTGTCCGTTGGGTCCAGTTGTAATGCCTTGCCTAGTAAAACAACTTTGTCTGCACGGTTTTCAGTGAGGTTGGCCAACAATGCGATAGCGTTTGGGTTGTCTGGCTCTATGCTGAGTGTTTCTCGAGCAAGTTCCTGTGCCTCTTGCTCATGGTCTTGCAGGTACAGGGTATATGCTTTTACTATTCGGGCATCAACGCTCTCCGGCTCAAGAGAGAGGGCTTTGTCGGCATGTTTGATGGCCTGCTTATAGTGGTCGGTTGCGAGAAAAATTGAGCTTGCAACAACATGGCATGTCGGATTGTCAGGGGCGATTTGCAGTGCTTGTTCGATTGCTGGAGAAGCTTTCGAGTAAAGGCTCAGTCGTTTGAAAATCTCTGCCCGCAGTAAGAGCAGCGGGAAATAATCCGGGCTTATTCGTAAGCCCTGCTCCGCACCTTTGAGTGCTTTTTGCATTTCGTCCAGCATCATTAATGATGACGAAAAGAGCCAGGCCCCTTGCACGTCTTCCATGCTTGCCATCTCTTTATGCAGCATGCTTACAACCTCGTCATACCGATCAAGGTCGTAAAGGATTTTTGCTTTTTGGATAATTTGTTCTTGCATGAGTTGTGGGTGGATATGATTAATAATTAACGCCGGAATAATACGGCAAACAAGAGTGATCCATATCTGACGGTATCAGTCCAAAAAACCAAAGTCAAGATGACAGCTTTAATGGTGTCTTGAATGTGTCGGTAGAATAGGGCGAATCGTCAGGGGCATTGAAAACAGTGACACTTTGTGTGCCTGTGACAGTCTGTTAGGGAGGCTTCCCCATTGCTCTTTTTCTGAGAAAGACAATCTGGAATGTTGACTCGAGTTGTACTATTCCATAGAATAAACTGATGGTGAAAGAGTTTCCCCTGAACCTTTTTGATGGATTGTACAATGACCCAAAAATCTGACAGTGAAAATGGTAAATCAAAGAGAAGCATTGAAGATTGGGACAAAATGAGCATTGAGGAAAAAAAACAATTGAAGCCAGAGGAACGTGAAGAATTACTGCTGGTCTTTGATGAGTGGTTCCATAATGACTTTCCCAAGTCCATGGAAAACGCCGAAAAATATATAGAGGATTCTCTTGCAGAGATGGCTGATCTTGACCAATTTCTCGCAACACGAGAAGAGGATGTTGACATTCTCTTTCTTACCCAGGGCGACTATCTCAGAAGAGAAGACTTTGTCCAGCAGGTGAAGAAGGATCTGCAGATATATGTGAGCTACTTTGAAGATGATCTGAGTGATGATGAATACGATGCTCTCTATGATGATATTACTGCCCTGGAAGTACGTTATAAGCGCTTGCTGGATAAGAAAAAGTAGGGCTCGCAAGCCTTTGATCTCTCTGGACTTGGCCGAAATCCCTGCTTACAGGGGCAGCTCGTCTACACAGGATGTTTCTGATACGTGCTGCTGGGCTTACCATCAATATAGATACCTTCCAAATAGGAGAGTTTTCGAGGCAGCTGTTTCACCGAGCCCCTGGTAATCAGAAATGTTGCTTTTCGTCCGATACCAAGCATTCCCAGGTTTGCCATATTGAAAAATCTAGCTCCATTCTCCGATGCACAGCAGATGGCCTCTTCAAGTGAATAGCCAGCCTTCATAAACAATTTTATCTCTTCAGTCATCGACTCGCCATGAAGGATGCCAACACTGCCACCACCAGTTCCAACGGCGGTTGTCAGGCCTAATTCCTTGGCAAAACTGAGTTGCTTCAGCTGTTCGGCGAGTATTTTTTTCCAAAATGCTTCTGCGCCGGGAATTGGCTTGCCCGGTGCCACGTAACGTGTGGAAAAACGGCAGCACACACTTCCACCTGAGCTTGCGCCATCTAGACCGTTTTTGGCCCGCCCAATGTTGGGAATCCACAACACATTCTTTTCGGCCATTTTTCTGAGGTTGTCGTCCCCCATGCCATATCCCTGTTCAATGGCATCACATCTTGCGTCAAGGGCCTCTTTTACCTGTTGTGGTCCATTGGCTACCACCACAGCCTTTTTATTTCCTCTGTGCTCAAGTGTGTGGCAGAGTTCTTTCTGGCACATTGGGGAATGCTTGGCTTCATCGTCTTCAATACTTGGAGAATAGTTGATTCTAAGAAAATTAGATTCAATGGAGCTGATACTGCCAGAGCTACGTATCTTCATTGCACTGTCCATTGGTGTTTCCGTTTGATGTCGTTGCACCAGATCAGCTATTGCGTCTGTATCAGCCAATCCCAGTACGCCGTGGGCGTGGCAGTAGTGGAGATGTCGCCCAAGGATGGTGAGCTTTTGTGCCATATCATAGTTTTCAGTCGCTAATTGTACGTTTGCATCCACGGATGGTGATCGTAACAGGGAGACACTGCAGTCAACCAGGGCTGGTACTATGGTACAGTGTGCAAAATCGTCTATTTGGGCCCCATCGTAGGTGGGGAGGTCCTCTGTTGGACCAATGGCAGTGATTCGACTGTCCTTCATTTCGAGAAAGACACGCCTGCGCACACTGGCGCCACTGCCGTCAATAAATGCTCCTGCCACTATGTATCGTGTTTTGGCCATGAAGAGTTTGTTTCCTTCTGTCTGTGGTCGTGCTATTTATGGATGGATTTACGGTTATCTCCCCTCAAAGGGTGTAAGAAGGAAGAGCTGTTCACTGAAATGA